>CAZPSS010000132.1:0-3712 GCA_964589565.1 uncultured Planctomycetia bacterium | reverse complement strand
AGAAGGGGTACGAAAGCAAGAAGGGGGGGTTAATTCGCACAAACTGAAGTAGAAAAACTAAAGAAGATGGACTTATGGAACACGAAGTGCGACATAAGTCCAGTGCTCATTAATATGCCCGATTATAAACAATTGATAAAGAAAAAGGAGTTTTCTAAAAATTCTCCCAAAAAAAACCGCCGGGAAACAAAAAGACCAAGGAAGTTTTTAAGTAAGGCGGGCTTGTCATTACTCCTTGGCGCTCTAACTCTAAGCAGCTATTTTGTTGCGCGTCATTTTTTACTGCATTTTTCCGGTTTTAAAATCAGTAAAGTTTCTGTCGCGGATGCCGACGGAAAGCCGCTGCGAAACCCCGAAGGTATTTTCCGTTTAGATACCGACTATAATCTATTTGATTTTGATATGCAAAGAGCCGCTCAGGATATCCGGGCAAGGCACCCGGAACTGGCCGGAATCTCTATTCGCAAGCAATTTCCGGACAAACTTCTGATTGTAGTAAAAGAGCGAAAGCCTGTTGCCCTTATTGTATCTTCGCCGGATTTATCCTTAGTAGATGAAGAAGGCTTTATATTACCCTTCAAACCCGCATATAGGCACCTGCCGAAGATTATCGGTATCCATCATAAACAAATACAACCCTTTGCAAAAAGCCGTTCTTTAAGGCTACATAAGGCGCTGGATTTACTTAAGGAGTTGGAAAAAGCGAAAGTCTGCCCTGAATATAAGGTATCGAAAATCGATGTTAAAGAATACTCAAATATAGTATTTTACTTTGAAAATAGGATTGAAGTTAAAATGGGGCAAAACGGTTTTGAGAGAAAGGCTGCTCTTTTAGACAAAATTTTAACTCAACTTAAGACAACTGATACAGTGCCCAAATATATAGATATGCGTTTTGATAGTCCTGCGGTTAAACCCTAAAAACATGGTAAAAGATGTTATCTGTGGATTAGATATAGGCACATCCAAAATCTGCGCTACCTGCGCAAGGGTTGGGCCTTGCGGAAAAATAGATATTCTGGCCAGCCAAACAGCGCCTATGCAAGGGATGAAAGCCGGCAGAATAACAGATAGCAAAAAAGTCAGCGCTTGCGTAAGGGAGGCTATGGAGAAACTGCGAAAAATCTGCGGTTTTAAAGTCCGCCGGGTTTACGCAAATATCGACAGTCCCGATTTAAGAGCAAAATTGTGCGAGAAAATAGTCTCGTTTGGGGAAAGGACTGAGCTAAAAAAATCTCATATCGAGAGGCTGGTAGATTCTTGCATTTCTTCCAACGTCTCTTTGGATAGAAAGGTTATTTATACAGGTTTTATAAATTTTAGATTAGACAATAAAACCGACTATATCTATCCCGAAGGCCGCTGCGCTTATGAAGTAAAATTAAATATTGTAATTGTAACCGTCCCTATTCCTACAATAAAAAGTTTTATCAACTGTATACGAACTGCGGGGTTAGTGTTAGAGGATATAGCCCCCTCCGGCTGCGCCCAGGCCCGGAGCCTCTTCAGAGATTTTAAGCAAGGGAGCCGAAAAAATGATATCCTGATAGATGTAGGCGGCGGACTTACGAAGATTTTTCTCCTAAAAGAGAAGGCGGTTAAAGACATGGCGATTTTGCCGCAGGGCGCTCAAAATATTACAGAAGCTCTCGCCGTTAACCTCAAGCTCTCTTTTAATTGCGCGGAACAATTAAAGCTAAATTATGGCCGGGCTCATTATGAAAACAGCTCGCTTACCCAAAGGATTATCGTTAAAGATGGACTCGCAAGGATTATCGAACCCCGGCGTTTATGTGAAATTATTGTCTTAAAAGTAGATGGGCTTTTGCAAGAGATAAAAAAAACGTTGTTAAAATTAAATTGCGAAGATGAAAAAATTTCCGAAATTATTGTTACCGGCGGCGGTTCAATTATGGAAGGGTTTTTGGAAAGGGCAGAAAAGGCTTTAGGAAAACCGGTTAAAATGGGTTTTCTATTCGCAGTCAAAGATAGTCATATTCAGACACAGAGCGCGCTTTTCGCTACGAGCATAGGGCTAATTCAGCTCGGCCTTAAAAACAGGCCTGGAAAAAAGTCTTTTGCAAGAGTAAAATCCAGTCCTTTGATTTACACTCTTAACCGAGCCAGGCAATTATATCGCGAGTACTTTTAAATTATTTTTACGAAGACCTCTGCTACTTTGGCGTCAAAATAAATTCCGCTGTATTTCCTCAGCTCCTTCTTTGCCTCTTCTTTGCTCATCGCCTTTCTGTAAGGCCTGTCTGAAGTCATCGCATCATATGCGTCCGCAACAATCAAGAGCTTCATCGGCAGAGGCATCTGTTCTCCCGTAAGGCCATCGGGATAACCTTTTCCGTTTACCTGCTCCTGATGACAGCGCACCAAATAGGCTACTTTAGATAAAGAGTGGATGGGCTTTAAGATATTTTCCCCGATGATTGCGTGGCGATGCATCTGTCTTTTTTCCTCGGGCGTTAAAGCAGCCGGTTTAAGGAGAACTTCATCTTTTATGCCTATCTTGCCGATGTCATGAAGAATTGCGGCGTCCTTAAGTGTGCAAATAGTTTCTTTATCTAAGCTGAATTCCTTTGCTAACCTGGTTACATATTCGCTGACGCGCTGGGAGTGCCCCCGGCTGTAAGGGTCTTTCGCTTCTACCGCTAAAGCCAGGGCAGAGATTGTTTCCACATAGGTTCTTTCTATATCTTTGTTAAGGCGGTTATTTTCAATGGCGGTTGCAGTCTGCGTAGCCAAATTCTCCAGCAGAATAAGGTCATCTTCGGAAAATTCTTCATCTGTTTTTTTATCGTGCACTGAAATAGTGCCGAGCACCTTATCTTTAAACATCAGGGGAGCGCAGATTATGGACTCGTGAGCCAGGCCCATTTTAACCTCGACATCAAATCGGCGGTCCTGTTGCGTTCGGGATACATTCAAAGACTTCTTTTCTTTAGCCACCCAGCCGGTTATGCCCGCCCCTTGTTTTATTTCGATAGACTTCTGCTGCTGCAAAGCTATTCCAGAAGCTACCATAACGCGCAGACTATCTTTTTTCAGAAGCATAATAAGGCCGAAGCGCGCATTCAATGCATTGGTTAAAGTCTCTATTGTTAATTCCAGAATCTTTTCCGACTTTTGGGTAGAAGCCATAGCATTGCCGATACGCAAAAGCGCATTTTGCATTATCCTTTTGGACTCTTTTAGGTCTTCGATATTTTTTCCCAGTTCATTTGTGAGCTTGTTGAAATATTGCGCCAGTGTATTGACTTCATTCTTTTCCAAAGTCTCAATTCTTTTCGATAAATCTCCCTGACCGATAGACTGCGCGTCTTTGGCCAGTTTAACTACAGACATAATAATCCTTCTGCTTAATATATATCCACAGCAAGAAGAGCAAATCATCAGGAAGATTGTCAACTGTACACTATCTTTCTGCAAAAGGGCAACTGCCTCAGTATAAAGCAGATAAACAATTAAAAGAAGAGGGATAATTGCCATCAGCATAACAGAAACTACAAGCTTCTGTAATATTCCCTGTTCGCCTAATGATTTAAAAGATATCTTCGGCATCTTCTTAGGTTATCCTTCTTTAGCCTGTGCGAGATTTACTATATCTTAAAATGGAAGTTATGTCAAGGTAGAAAAACATTCAAAATGGGATAGTGTAAAATATTATGGGCACTTTTAACGCGTCATTGCGAACCTTGCGAAG
>CAZPSS010000131.1:1073-3735 GCA_964589565.1 uncultured Planctomycetia bacterium | reverse complement strand
CTTTATCCCTGATTTTGCCTTTTTCTTCAGTCAGAGCTGAAATTGGGCCAGAGGCAGCTTCTGCCAGAACGGCAAGATACACAAGTGAGAATTTACGCGACCCTTTTAAGAGCGCCTTTGAAATTGAAAGAGAGCGCTATAAACCTGAACCCGAGCCTGAACTTGAAGTTACACCCATAAAAGCTGCTTTACCGGCTTTGAAGGTGCAAGGTATAGTTTGGGGCGTAAAGATGCCTCAGGCCATTATTAATAATACAGTGGTCAGGATAGGCGAGAGCATTGAAGAGGCAGAGATTTTAGACATTCGCAAAGAAGGCGTCTATGTCTTATATGAAGGGCAGCGGTATATTCTAAAACCAATTATATCTAAAAGTAGAGAGTAAACGAAGGAGGGCAAAAAATGTATAAGGTAATAAATAAAAAGACAGTTAGCTTGTTTATTCCTCTGACTGTATTGTTGGTATTTGGCCTATCTTTTAATTTGAGCCGGGCGCAATCATCAGAAGACAGGTTGTCCGAGCCGCTCTTGTTGGCATCGGCGCAATTAAGTGAAAGGCAGATTATTTCACCGGCAATCTCTATGGATTTTCAGGACGCCGACTTAAAGGATGTCTTAAAGGTATTTTCCCAGCAGGCAGGCCTGAACTTTATTGCCAGCGAAAACATCAAAGACCGCAAACTTACCCTTTATCTGGATGCGGTTTCTGTGCAGGATGCCTTAAATACCATAATGAGCGCGAACAACCTGACCTACGAACAACAAAAAGACAGCAAAATATTTGTGGTTAAAGAGTGGGGTAAGCCGGATGTAGAAACAATTACCAGGATTTTTCCTTTGCAATATGCGCGGGTAAAGGGGTACGAACTTACCACAGAAGGCGAGGAAGCAAAAAAATCGGAAGAAATTGGCATCAAGGAGGTTATTGGACAGTTGCTTACCGAGTATGGGCGGGTAATTGAGGATTCACGCACCAACAGCCTTATCGTTAGCGATGTTCCCAGCCAATTCACCAAGATTGAAAAGGCAATAAAAGAGTTGGATGTCCGGCTTCCTCAGGTAATGATTGAAGCCGAAATAATAGAAGCCAGTTTAGATACCATTGATAAGCTGGGGATAATCTGGGGGACCTCCGGCGAAGGAGAACTTGCAAGCGCTTATGGAGCGTCACAAAGCCTCAGGTTTCCTTTTACTAAGGACTCCGGCAATCCCAGAATCGGCCCCGGGGGCGATGTTAGCGGCCTCTATATGGGCTATGTTTCAGCGATGAACTTAGGCGGCATATTAGCTATGCTTAATAAGGATACCGATACCAGAATTCTGGCCCGGCCAAAAATCCTTACCCTGAATAACGAAACTGCCGAGATAAAGATTACCGCTGATACGGCCATTGGCTCTTTAACTGTTACTACTTCGCAGGAAGGCCTTGGCGAATCGACTGTATCTGCAGAAAGGGTAAAAACAGGAGTCGCGTTAAAAGTTATCCCCCAGATTAATAGAGAAGGTCTGATTACTATGACTGTTGAGCCCTCAGTAACCAATACAAAGTGGTCGGAATATTTTTCCGGAACTTTTGTTGACCCGCAGACAAGAACTGCCAAAACCACGGTTACCATTCGTGACGGAGAGACCATAATAATTGGGGGGCTGATAGACACTGAAGATAGCAAGAGTTTAAGAAAGGTTCCTTTTCTTGGAGATATTCCCCTGATAGGAAATGTGTTTCGCAAAAAAGATAATAAGAAAAAGGATAAGGAGTTGATTATCTTTATTACTCCCCACTTGATTAAGGAACGGATGAAAACAGCGGGGCTTGCTTCGCAGGAACATCTACCCGGGGAATATGAGAGTTTTGGCCTGGAAAAAGAGGAGGCAATGGAAAGGATTCTTGATAGGTTTGAGGAATAAATAAGATGGCGCTGCGTAAATCCCGTTTAAAATTAGGCGAGCTCCTGGTTAAAGAAGGTTTAATTACGGAAGAACAGCTGCAAAAGGCTATGCAGCTGCAAAAACAGGAAGGCAAAAGAATCGGCGAAGTTCTAATAAAACTTGGCCTGCTAAGCGAGAAAGACATTGTGGTAACGCTGGGAAAACAGCTAAACATTCCCTATGCGTCTTTAGCCAAAGGCTTGCTTGAACCTGCCCTCAAACAAGACTTAGACAAATTGGTGCCGCAAACTTTTGCCCGGCAGCATTACCTTATCCCCTTATCCCGCAACCTTAATTCTCTTACCGTGGCTTTTGCCGATCCCCTCAATGTAATTATGATGGATAATTTAAAAAAGATGACCGGATGCGATATAAACGCCATAGTAGCCAGCGAAAGTGATATCGTGCAGGCCATAGATAAATTTTACGGAGAAAAGGATTTATTAACAGAGGCTATTTCTGAATCGTATGACGCGGAATCCTTGACTGCAGAAGCAGAAAAGGTTTCCGAGGCAGAGTCTTTAAGCCTGGATACCTTAATTGCCAAAGCGGAAGAAGCCCCTGTAGTCAAACTGGTAGATTTAATCTTAAGACAGGCGGTTAAAGACAGGGCCAGCGATATTCACATCGAAGCTTTCCGGGACAAAATTAGCATTCGCTATCGCATAGACGGCGTGCTTTATGAGATTCCTCCTCCTGCCCGCCACTTGTTCCTTCCTATTATCTCGCGGATTA
>CAZPSS010000131.1:0-1063 GCA_964589565.1 uncultured Planctomycetia bacterium | reverse complement strand
ACTGGCTAAATTGGACATTGCCGAAAAAAGGCTCCCCCAGGACGGAGCATTTATCGTAAAAGCAACGAATAGAATCATCGACTTAAGGGTTTCCACTCTTCCTACTATTTATGGCGAAAAGGTAGTTTTGAGAATTTTAGATAAAAGCCAGGTTGCTTTAGATTTAAGCCAACTGGGCTTTGAGCCAAAGGATTTGGAAAATTACCGCAAGGTCATCCAAAGCCCCTGGGGCTTAGTGTTTCTCACCGGCCCCACTGGCTGCGGTAAATCCACAACCTTATATGCGTCCTTAAATGAGATTAAAAGCCCTCATAAAAATTTGCTTAGTATCGAAGATCCGGTAGAATACCGTTTGGAGGGGATTAACCAGGTTCAGGCAAAGCCGGAGATCGGACTTACTTTCGCTAACGGCCTGCGGGCTTTCCTAAGACAGGACCCCGATATCATTATGGTAGGCGAGGTGAGAGATTTAGAAACTGCTCAGATTTGTGTGCGGGCAGCCCTTACCGGACATCTGGTGCTTAGCACTCTGCATACCAATGATGCCCCCACAGCCATAGACCGGTTAATTGATATCGGTATCTCCCGTTATCTAGTTGTGCCTTCTTTACTTCTTGTAGGCGCGCAGCGCTTAGTGCGCAAACTTTGTCCCGAATGTAAAGAAGCCTACGAGCCTGCTGCCGAAACTTTAGGTAACGTTAAATTAAATGCGGAGTTAATCTACAGGCCCCGCGGCTGCGACTATTGTAATCAAACCGGCTACCGGGGAAGGTCTGCCATTTATGAAATACTGTTAACAAATGAGCGCATAAGAGAAGCCGTAACGCGGGGAGCAACTTATCAACAATTGAAAGAGGCGGCTAAAGAAACAGGAATGAAGACATTATACGAAAATGGACTGAAGAAGGTCGAGCAGGGCATTACAAGCTTAGAAGAGGCCTTGAGTATTACCCTGACAGCGCAGGAGATGTAATTCGTTCTTTTCTTGATAGCATAGGAAATTATATCCCCCCTTGATTTCTTCGAAATCAAAACAGGGGGGACGGCGAAAATCGCTAAAAGG
>CAZPSS010000130.1:0-3739 GCA_964589565.1 uncultured Planctomycetia bacterium | reverse complement strand
TTATTTTGCATATTCAATCGCCCTTGTCTCCCGAATTACCGTAACCTTAATCTGTCCCGGATATTCCAACGCTTCCTCAATCTTTTTTCTAAGCTCTCCGGCTAAAACCAGCGCTTGCGCATCGCTTGTCTTGTTCGGCTGAACAATCACTCTTACCTCTCTGCCGGCCTGAATAGCATAAGCTTTCTCTACACCCTTAAATGTTTCGGCTATGGACTCTAATTTCTCTAAACGCTTCACATAAGATTCCAGTGTCTCGCGCCTTGCTCCGGGGCGGGTTGCGCTTACGGCATCGGCCGCCTGAACCAATACAGCCAAAAGTGATTTGGCTTCAACGTCCTGATGGTGGGCAGCGATGGCGTTTATTACTATTTCGCTCTCTCCGTATTTTTTTGCCAGCTCCGCACCGATGTTGGCGTGGGTGCCTTCCACTTCATGGTCTACGGCTTTGCCGATGTCGTGCAAAAGCCCGACTCTTCGGGCCAGGGCAAAATCTATACCTAACTCGGAAGCCATCACTCCTAAAAGATAGGCTACTTCCTTGGAATGCTGCAATACATTCTGCCCGAAGCTGGTCCTGTACTTAAGCCTGCCCAGAACTTTTATTTCCTCCGGATGCAGCCGGTGCACTCCGGCATCAAAAGCAGCGCGTTTGCCTTCTTCTCTAATGGTGGCTTCCATTTCCTGCTTAACTTTAGCCACCACTTCTTCAATGCGCGCAGGATGGATACGCCCATCGGTAATTAACCTTTCCAGGGCAATCCTGGCAATCTCTCTTTTTACTAAATCAAATCCGGAAAGCGTAACGGCTTCGGGAGTATCATCGACAACTACGTCAACCCCTGTAGCAAGCTCCAAAGCGCGGATATTTCTTCCTTCCCGGCCGATGATTCTGCCTTTCATTTCGTCATTGGGAAGGCTAACTACGCTAACGGTGGACTCGATCGTATGGTCGGCGGCGCATCTTTGAATAGCCAGGCTGATTATCTCTTTGGCCTTTTTGTCGGCCGTCTCTTTTGCCTCTTCTCCCACTCTCCTAATCATTGCCGCGCCCTCAAGCCGGGCTTCGGCTTCCATCCTTTCCAGAAGAATATTCCTTGCTGCCTGCGCAGTTAATCCCGAGACTCTTTGCAGCCGCTGCTTCTCTTCCTCAATCAACCTATTTAGTTCGTTGTTTTTATCTTCGAGTTGTTTCTCGCGAGATGTAATATTTCTTTCTCTAAGCTGCACTCCTCTTTCTTTCTTATCTAAAATATCAACTTTGCGGTCGATATTCTCCTCTTTTTGGAGCAACCTCTTCTCTGAAACAGCAAGCTGCTGTCTTGTTTCTTTGGTCTCTTTTTCAAATTCTATCCGCGTTCTATAAAGTAAATCTTTGGCCTCTAATTTTGCCTCACGGTGAATACTTTCTGCTTCTTTGCCTGCTGCGCGGAGAATCTCTTTGACATGAGCTTCGGCGAGCTTGACTTTTCTCTCTGCGGCATATTTACGAATGAAATAACCCAAAGCAAAAAGAAGCGCAGCGCCCGAGATGCCGAGAATTATAATTTGTGTAAAGTCTAGTCCTTTTATCATGAAAACCTCCCCTCAACCTGCCCTCAGGCCCCGTTGGATATTTACTATCCAACGGGGCCTGAAGGCTCTAAACTACGCAGAAATTACTCTGGTAACGCAGACATCGTGGGAGAGGACAGGAATGTCCTTTATGAGCTGAAAATCAAAGGCAAGGCCAATGCGAGGAATCACAAGAGGCAGGCCGGCCAAGAATTTATCATAATAGCCTCCGCCCCGGCCCAGGCGTCTGCCGCTCTTATCAAAGGCAAGGCCGGGGACCACCGCCAAATCTATTTTCTCGGCGGGCATTTCGCGAATATATCTGCTTTGAGGCTGAAGTATTCCGTAAGGCCCGCTCTCGAGTTCTTTTTCATGGTATAGGAAAGTATTTAGCGGATACCACTGCGAAAATTGCCCATTAAGGTTATTGCCGGAGGCAATTTTCTTGGAATCTTCGAGCAGAGAAGCTATTATCCTTCGCCTGCCGTCAGGCCCCGTTAGATGTTTACCATCCAACGGGGCAGGCAGGATTTTTTCTCCCTTTAATATCACCGGTACCACAACTTTTTTGCCGATTTTCCGGGCCTCAGCGATCATAAAGTCTGTCTGCACTTCTTTATCTGTCGCAATGTAAAACATTACATATTCGGCCTTCTTAAATTCGGCAAGCCTGAAAAGCTTTTCTTTAATTAACCTGCTTTTGCGTAATCGCTGCGTATTATTTTGTTTATTTAGTTTCTCTTTGAGCTCCTTTCTAAGCTTCAACTTCGTCATCATAGCAAATCAAGTTTCATCTGTCTTCTGCAGCTTGTACTTACCCTTTATACTTCTTGATCTCATCCCACCGGAAAGAGCCCATTACTGCCTGGGCAATATTGGTGAGGTGGTCGCCGATCTTCTCCAGGTTATTTATAAAGTCCAAAAAGATAATCCCGGAGAGGATAAAGCATTTTCCCTCATTTAGCCTCTGGATATGATTCTGCCGCAACTCAATCTGCAATCTATTAATGGTCTGTTCTCTGGCCAGGGCTTTTTGCGCAAATTCCCGCCCGTCATTTTGCAAAGCAGATTTTACCTCATCGGCCATTGCGCTTACTTCATTATACACAAGGCGCAGTTCCTCCAGCGCATATTGGCTAAACGGAAGTTTTTCTTCCAGCGCCCTCTCGGCCAACTCCTGCAAGTTCTCGGCGTGGTCGCCGATTCTCTCCACATCATTTACGGAGTGCAGCAGCGCCGGCAGTTTTTCCGACTCACGAGGCGTAAGGCTGCGCTGGGAAATCTCCACCAGATACCTGGTAATCTCCCTCTGTAGATTATCTATGGCTTCTTCCCTGCGGGAGACGTAACTCAACAGGCGCTCGTTACGGTCAAAGAACCCTTTCATTGCGCAGGATATAGCATCTTGAGCAATTTCAGTCATCCTGACCAGTTCCTTTGCGGCCTGATCTAAGGCCACAGGTGGTGTATCCAAAAGATGCCTCTCTAAAAATTTAGGCTCCGCAGGCAATTCTTCTACTTCGCCGGGAACCACCCAAAGGCATACCCTTTCCAGAAGGCCTATAAACGGTAAAAAGACCAGGGTATTAAGCAAATTGAATGTGAGATGGGCATTGGCAATGTGGCGCAATATATTAGTATTTACATCTCCGGGGGTAATAAATTCAATAAGCCTAGCAAACCAGCCGTTATAAACAAAGATAAGCATATAGGAGACGCCCAAGACATTAAACAGCGTATGCGCAAAAGCAGTGCGTCGGGCGGTAAGATTAGTTCCGATGCTGGCAATCTGAGCGGTGATGGTGGTGCCGATATTGGCGCCCAAAATTAAACCGAGACAGGCGGGAAAAGTTAACAGGCCGTTAAAGGCCAGCGCCATTACTAATCCTGTGGTGGCGCTGGATGATTGAATTATCGCGGTTACCATTGTCCCGGCGAGGATTCCCAGCAAGGGATTCGCGCTAAACCTAACCAATGTCTGCCTGATAAGCTCTGACTCCTTGAGGGGGCCCAGGACCTCTTTCATAATAAAAAGGCCTAAAAAAAGCAGGCCGAACCCCAGAAGCACCTCTCCCCAGAACTTCCAGGTTTTTCTTCTGGCCAACACAAAAAGGCTAAAACCCAACCCGATTGCCGGAAGGGCATACTGGTCGATTCTAAAAGCAATAATCTGGGCAGTTACGGT
>CAZPSS010000129.1:0-3767 GCA_964589565.1 uncultured Planctomycetia bacterium | reverse complement strand
AAAATCCCCTTTTGACGGAAAGGTTTGAATTATTTATCGGCGGTATGGAAATAGCCAATGCCTATTCTGAAGTCAGCGACCCCCAGGAGCAAAGAGAGAGGTTTTCCAAAGCAGCGGCCGGGGCCGATAGCAAACAAAAGATTGATGAGGATTTCGTGCGCGCTTTGGAATACGGTATGCCCCCCGCCGGAGGATTAGGTATCGGCATTGATAGGTTGATGATGTTATTTACGGATTCGCCTTCTATCCGCGAAGTGATATTATTTCCGCAGTTAAAACCGGAGAAATGATGAACTGGGAATTATTCATAAGCTGGCGTTATTTTACGGCTAAGCGCAAGGAAAGGTTTATTTCTTTAATCAGCCTGATTTCTATTTTAGGAATTGCCCTGGGCGTAATGGCGCTCATTGTAGTTATTGCGGTGATGAACGGCTTTGACAATGAACTGCGGGAAAAAATTGTAGGGATTAATCCGCATCTGATTATCGATAAAGACCCGGGGATAGAGGAGACCCAAGTTTTACTGCAAACCTTAAATAATACAAAAGGTATCTCAGGCGCCAGCCCCTTTATTAACGGCCAGGCCTTGTTTAAGGCCAACGAGCAGGTTAAGGGTGTGATGCTTAGGGGCATTGAGCCTTCCTCCGAAGTAAAGGTGAGCAAGATAGAGAAGTATTTGACGGCGGGCAGCCTGGATTTAAGCGAAAAAGATATAATTATCGGCAAGGAGCTGGCTAAAAGCCTTTATTTGCATTTGGGGGATGAAGTTTCGGTTATTTCGCCGGCTCGCGGCAAGACCTTTAATTTTAAGGTAGCGGGAATTTTTACCTCCGGGATGTATGAATACGATTTAAACCTGGTCCTGACCAATATCTCCGCTGCGCAAAAAATCTTTGAGCTTCAGGGATTGGTGGGAGGGATAGGAGTGCGCCTGGACAATCTTCATCAGGCCGCTGTTATGCGCGATTCCCTTCAGCAAACTTTAGGGCGCCCCTATTGGGTGAGAGACTGGATGAGTTTGAACAGGAATCTTTTCAGCGCCTTGAAATTGGAGAAGGCCGTTATGTTTGTGATTGTGGCCTTGATTGTGGTGGTGGCCTGTTTTAATATCGCCGGAAGCCTTATTATGCTGGTGATGGAAAAGACCAGGGACATCGGGATACTTAAAGCCATAGGCGCAAGCAACCGGGCGATAAAGAAGCTCTTTACTCTGGAGGGGCTGATCATAGGCTTCTCGGGGACCGCCTTAGGCGCAGCCGCGGGCGTTCTGCTTTGCCGTTTGCTTAAGACTTATAAATTTATTAACCTGCCCCGGGATATTTATTATATTGAAACCCTGCCCGTTCAGATGCGCTGGGCGGACTCTATAATTATTGTAGCAGCTGCTTTGGCAATCAGCCTTTTGGCTACGATTTATCCGGCTCATCAGGCAGCCAGGCTTAATCCGGCCCAGACACTGCGCTATGAATAAATTGCTAAATTGCTGCATTGCTACATTGTTATGTTGTTTTCAATTTAGCAGTTTAACAATTTATTATGATCAAGGCAGAAAATCTTTACAAAACCTACAAAGATGGTAAAATAAATCTGCAGGTGCTTAAAGGCATCAATCTCGAGGTAAAAAAAGGGGAAATACTTTGCATCATCGGGCCCTCGGGAGCAGGAAAATCCACCTTACTTCATCTTTTAGGCGGATTAGATGAACCTTCGCAGGGAAAAGTCTTTTTTGAAGGCGGGGACTTCTATCGTCTTGGCGAGGCAGAAAGGGCCGGAATCAGAAATAAAAAAATAGGTTTTGTATTTCAGTTTTATCACCTTTTGGCGGAATTTAGCGCCCTGGAGAATGTAATGCTGCCGGCTTTAATGAATGCAGCCCCGTTTCCCGAGACAAAAGAAAAGGCAGGGAGATTATTGCAGCTTGTAGGTTTAGAGGCGCGGATGAGCCACAGGCCGGCTCAACTTTCCGGCGGAGAACAGCAGCGGGTAGCGATTGCCAGGGCCTTGATTAACAAGCCGGATATAATATTCTGCGATGAGCCCACGGGGAATTTAGACTCCGAGCGGGGCGGGCAGATTGTGCAGATTCTGCGCAATTTAAATCAGGAACAGGGTAAGACGCTAATAGTTGTCAGCCACGAAGAGAAAATAGCCGGCATAGCTAATCGCATTATTCATATTCGCGATGGGAAGTTAGTTTAATGACAAATCTCAAATCTCAAATGACAAATAAATCATCTAATTTCAAATGCCAAATAAAAAAGAAGATGTTTGATTAAATAATTTGGTATTTGGGATTTATTTGGATTTTGTCATTTGGATTTTGGAATTAAAGTTATGTCTAAAAGGAGGCGCAATGAGTTTAAAAGTTTATATCAACGGCAAATTTTATGAGAAAAATGATGCAAAGATTTCCGTGTTTGACCACGGCCTTCTTTACGGCGACGGCGTGTTTGAGGGAATCCGCTCATATAACCGTCTAATTTTTAAATTAAAAGAACATATTGAGAGGCTTTTTGAATCCGCGCATAGTATTATGCTGAAGATTCCTCTCACCCGCCGGCAGATGATTGAGGCAGTAGTCTGTACCCTGAAAGTCAACAAACTTAAAGATGCCTATATAAGAGTCGTTGTTACCAGAGGCGAAGGGGATTTAGGCTTAGACCCGCGTAAATGCAGCGGCGCAGCCTCCGTAATTATTATTGCGGCTCAAATTGTTTTCTATCCGGAAAGACTTTACAAAGAGGGTTTGGAGGTTATTACTGTGCCCACAGTGAGGAATCTTCCCGAAGCCCTTAACCCGCAGATAAAATCCCTGAATTATCTAAACAATATTTTAGCCAAGATCGAGGCAAACAACTGCGGTTATCAGGAAGCAATTATGCTTGACGCTATGGGATATGTCGCCGAATGCACCGGCGACAATATCTTCATTGTCAAGGCCGGCGAACTTTACACACCGCCGCAGTGTATGGGCACATTGCGGGGGATTACCCGGGATACTATTTTGGCTGTCGCGGCTAAGAAGCGCATTAAAAGGCACGAACATGTTCTTACCCGCCATGAAGTGTATATCTCGGATGAGGCATTCTTAACCGGCACCGCAGCAGAGATTATTCCGGTGGTAAAAGTTGACGGGCGCCTCATCGGCTCCGGCCGGCCGGGAAAGACTACCCGGACCTTGATGGAAGAATTTAGAAAGTTAACAAAGACCGAAGGAGTTAGGTATTAATATGTTATGCGACATATGCCACAAGAACGGGGCCACTGTGCATCTGACCGAGATAATCGACAATCAGATTACCGAACTGCACCTTTGCGAAGAATGCGCCCGGCAGAAAGGGGCGCAGATGGAGCAGCATTTTGGCCTGGCCGACCTTTTAGCGGGCCTGGCCGACCTCGGCCAGCAATTTGAGGCTGTAGGTAAGATTGGACTTAAATGTCCGAATTGCGGCTTAACCTACCAGGATTTTCGGCGCATCGGCCGGCTTGGCTGCGGCGAATGCTACGAAACATTTAAAGATAGCTTAGGGGCTTTGCTCAAAAGAATCCACGGCTCAACCCAGCATTTAGGCCGCACCCCGGCTAAAACTGCAGCGGCCCCCCAGAAGAGGTCCGAGACAGACCTGTTGCGGGCTGAATTACAGAAGGCAATCCAAATGGAGGAGTTTGAAGAAGCTGCCCGTTTGCGGGATAGAATCAGGGCCTTGGAGGCAAAGAAAGGTAAGAAATGAATCACAGATGAGCACAGATGGACATCAAAGCTGTCA
>CAZPSS010000128.1:0-3782 GCA_964589565.1 uncultured Planctomycetia bacterium | reverse complement strand
CGTTAGCGGGCAGTTGGAAAAACTGAAAGCCCTCTATTCTGAGGAACAAAAAAAGCCAAAAAAGATAGACGCTTCGGATGAATTTTTGTCTTCTCTTCTGGAAGAAAAGGCGCTTTTGCAGGTAGAAATAGAAAAATTAAGAGAGCAGATTGAAGGCGCTGAAAGACAAATGCGCCCTTCGCAGGAGAAGCTCGCTCAACTGGAGGCGGAAAAAGGGATGCTAGAGAGAAAGTTAGAGGATATTGAAAAAGCATCGGGCCTGTTAAGCAGTGACCTTTTGCGAGAGAGAAAGAAAAGGACCGCCATGGAGGAAGAATTAGCTAAGACCGAAGCCCGCCTTCGCGAGACAATACGGGACAAAGACGGACTCGCTGAGCAACTCACCGGGATGAAGCAGGCCTTAGAGCAGAGGCTGGCGGAATTAAGCGGGACAAAGAAAGTATTGGAAAGCGCGGTAGAGGGTGCAAAGGAGGCGACGCGCAGGAGAGAACCTGTCTCCATTGAGTTGCCGCCTATTGTCGTAAGGGCAGAACCTGTTATAAAAAGGCTTTCTAAGCCAGCCGAGCAAGAGAAGGCTTCTGCGCCGACGGAACTAAGCAGAGTCCGGATGGCAGAAGAAGAGGCCTTTGAACTCGAAGGCCATATTATTACGGTTAACGATAAACATAGATTTGTAGTAATCGATATAGGCAGAGATAACGGTGTGCAAAGGGGAATGCCTTTTAGTGTTTATCGCGCAGGTAAAAAAGTGGGAAAGATAGAGGTGATTGAGACGCGCGAAAATATCGCTGCCTGCGACATTAAAGAGATGAAAGTCAGGCGCCTTAAAGTCAACGACACCGCGCGCAGATGAAGAAAGCAGAGGCTATTTGCCTATGAAGGCCTTAGAGTTATCCCGGGATATCCTGCAGAAAGAAATTGTCCTTGAGCGGACCGCATCAAGGGCAATCGGACTCCTTTGTTTTATTATCCTGACTGCCTTAGGGGCCCATATCAGGATGCCTTTGCCTTTTACGCCGGTGCCTATTACCTTACAGACCTTCTTTGTCTTGCTTTCCGGGGCGGTGTTAGGTAAAAAATGGGGAGCGGCAAGCCAGATGAGCTATCTCTTTTTAGGGGCATCGGGGATGCCTATTTTTTCGGCAGGCAAAACGGGCGCAGCCTGGCTTTTTGGGCCCACCGGAGGATACATTATCGGATTTGTCGTAACCAGCTGGTTAGCGGGCAGGATGATTCAAGGGAGGGGCGGGAGCAATATGGCGTGGATTGCTTTTGCGATGGCCGCCGCTTCATTGGCCGGCATCTATCTCTTTGGCCTTTTGGGTTTGAGCCTTTTTTTGCGCTGTAATTTAGCCAAAGCCATGGCGTTAGGTTTTCTTCCTTTTCTCCCCGGGGACACTATAAAAATAATTGCCGCGGGTTTTGTCTATAGTAAAATTCAGAAAAGATGCGGGGAAATTTTCGGGCCGTGTTGAATAACCTGACTATTTTTATTTTATTGGTTGCCTTTGTATTTTTCGTAACCCCATCGGGTTTTGCCGAAACAGATGTGAGTTTCAGCAACAGGCACACTGTGAGGGCGGCAACCAGCGGCAGCGACGATAGTTTTTATTTAACGCGGGCAGAGGCCATTATAGATTATGATTCTTCGCGCCTGGGCAGAACCGTTAAAATCCTGCCCTTCTTTGAATACCAGCATAATCTTAAGACAGGCGCCTGGTGGAGAAAAGAGTCGGGCGTAGAAGTGGGCGCCAGTTTCTTTAACGGTTGTTTTTACTACGGGGCCTCTTTCCAGCATGCCTGGCAGCGGGCAGAGAACTATTCTGTTGAGCTTCTTGAGGAGACCACGGAGTGGGAGTCGCGTTTTGAAATCAGGCCGCCTATACAATGGGGGATTTTTAGGGATAAATTAATTTTAACGCTTTTTGAAGAATATACTTACGATTTCACAAGAGGGCAGGCCACTTTTAATGAAGTGGGCGTGATTTTCGATTGGCAGATTCTTGAAGGGGTAAGGCTGCCCTTTGGCTGGAGACATATAGACAGAGTTCACGATTTCGACTCCGATATGCTGGAATTTTCTTTGTTGCTTAGCTTCTAATTCTGGCTTGACAAGAAAAGCGGCGGGAAGTAGAATTAAAGGCATGAAACGCAACATTCTTTTGTTTTCGATAGTTTTATTAATAGCAATGAGTTGCTCAAGGGCAACGCTTGCCTATTGGATCTGGACTCCGAAGACCGGAAAATTTATTAATCCCAAATATGCGGCGAAGGAGAGCCCGCAGAAACAGTTTGACTGGGCAATGTCTTTCTTTGAATCCGGGGATTACAAAAGGGCAATTGCTGAATTTGAGAAGTTGCTCAAGCATTATCCTCTTTCAAAATTGGCAAGCCGCGCCCAGTTTCATTTAGCGCAGGCTTATGAAAAGATGGAGGAATATTACAGGGCATTCGAAAATTATCAACAGGCCATTGATAAATACCCCTACACAGAGAAGGTGGAGGAAATAATCGAGAAGGAATACCGCATCGCCAACCTCTTTTATAGCGGCCAGAAGGCCAAAATCTTAGGCCTGGCTCTATTGCCTGCGAAGGCACGAGCGATTGAAATCTTCGCTAAAGTGGTAGAAAATGCCCCTTACGGCGAATATGCGCCTCTGGCCCAATATAAATTAGGCGAGTGCTATATGGAGATGAAGGACTATATTAATGCGGCTTTGGCCTTTAAGAAGATTATCGAAAATTATCCGAAAAGCCCGTTGATTGACGATGCCAAATATAAAATAGCTATGTGTGCGGCAAATGCCGCTACAGGCCCCGAATATAACGAGGAAGATACGGATAAGGCAATCAAAGAATTTAAGGATTTTGTCAGAAGATATCCCGACAGCCAGATGGAAAAAGAGGCCCGCCATTTTATCAGTAAACTGGAAAATCAAAAGGCAGAAAACCATTTTAATACTGCCCGCTTTTACGAAAGGCAGAGCAACCTGGATAGCGCTATTATTTATTATGAGGAGATATTGGATAAGTATCCCACGAGCGAATGGGCGGCGAAAGCCCTGGAAAAACTGCAGATAATCCGCAAAGAAGTCAAAAAATAACGGGTGAACCGATGAAAAATCTTAAATTTGTATTTTTGTTATTGTGCACGGCGCTTATTGCCGGATGCGGTTATACTACGGGCTCGCTCCTGCCCACACACATCAAGACCATTTATATCCGGCCTCTGCGAAATAAGATAGAATTGACCGAAGAGTTAAGCCCACAGGAGTACCGCTTTCGCTCCTACAGGGCCCATTTAGAGACGGACGTTACCAAAGAGATTATCGATAAATTTATAAACGACGGACACCTCAAAGTAGTAGAAGAAGAAAATGCAGACGTAATCCTAAGCGGAGAATTAATCGATTATCTAAGCCAGCCCATGCGTTACGGAGCCGATAACGAAATTGTTGACGAATACAGAATTAGCATAGTCTGTTCTGTCGTCTTTAAAGATATAAGGAAAGAACAGATTATCTGGCAGGAACCTCGGATTATCGGCGACGCCACTTATAATGTGTCAGGAAATTATGCCACAAGCGAAAGCTCCGCTGTATCCAGCGCTGTTTCCGATTTAGCCAGGCGCATCGTTAATCGCACCATTGAAGGATGGTAATTCTCAAAGAACCCCCAGTCTACTTACTCGCCGGAACCGAGCAATTCTTAAAAGAAGAAGCTCTCGCCCGCATTAAATCTGCCTTTCTGGATAAGGAGTCCGGGGACTTTAACTTTAATGT
>CAZPSS010000127.1:0-3801 GCA_964589565.1 uncultured Planctomycetia bacterium | reverse complement strand
ACTTTTTGTAGATAAATGGGCAGAGATTATCACAACAACAACGGTTAATCTAATGTTTGTAGATGAGGCTACTCAAAGGCTTGAGGACAGCTTAGGTCTTAACGTAGAGGATGAGGCGCGATTTCGTCATCCTCACTCTTTTATATTTATCCGCAAACACATTATTTCCGAGCTTGAAAGGGAAAATGAGGGAAAGAAAATATATTATTTAAATGCAGGAGAACTAAAGAGGGCGCGGCTTGATAAAGATACATTCTCAATTATATTCTATAGGCCGGCAACCAAACTACCTAAACGTCAAAGAGGTAAATTTCCCTTCGACGAACCAGACAGAGTTCATAATCAAAACGAACTTGCTTGGGCCTGGTGGTCTGATATTGATGAAATTGTAGGTAGTGTTATCCATAACATTAAGTGTATTGAGTATTACTCCCCAACCTTAGACCCAGCTCAAGTAAAAACTAATCTGGGAGTGATGCCTTTAAATGTATTCGTGGAATTAACACTTAAACAACTTTCAGGCTGGTTTGAGCGAAATAGTGTTAGCTTGAAAAAATATTCATACAAACTTTTACCGTTTCTCAACCCAATCGGAGAACTGCCCCAAAATCCATCGAGAAAGTGTCCCCCTGCTGACGGCTCCGGCGCAGGCGGCGCTGTACAAAATAAGCACGTTCGCCCTGGATTCCTTAGCGTATTTTTGCCTGATTTAAGCCGGTTGCCTGCCCGTGTTTGGCGGGCTTTGGGGCGTGTAGTTAGAAGGACTTTTCGGCTACCGGTAGACTTCTCGGCGATGACCGATATCCAGAATAGTAACGCGCCTTTGGCTGTCGTTGATAGCATAAATGACGCGGTAATCGCCGATTCTGATGCGGTAAAACTGGGAGGCGCGCAGCTTTTGATTGCCAAAGGGGCGAGGATTTTGTTCCAAGGAAAGAAATCCTTGACTGGTGCGGTCCTGAATCTGGGGCGAAAGTTTCTTAAACTGACGCCCTGCGCTTGTGGTTATTTTAAGCTTATAGCTCATTTATGCTTGGATTCTTGCAGAGATTTAAGAAAGGAACGGAAAGGCTTGGTTTTTTCGCTGCTGCGTTGTGTGGCAATAGCTAAGTCAATCAGGTCTTCTCTGAGGCGCGCATCCTTAACCATAGCATCAAGAAACAAATCCTGCTCCTTGTGTGGCAGGGCGCGAAAAGCAGTCATAAATACTTCTGCTGTTGCTTGTTGTGAAGTCATTTTGCCTCCTAGTGTTCCAGCAAAAATATACCATAATGTTAACCCTAAGTCAAGCTATAAACCTTCAATTCATATCACCCCCGGCGCACCCGGCGCAGGAGAAAAAAGCGGCGGCGGGAGAAAAAGAAGCGCAAGGCCCGCGAGCGGCCTGGCTATGCGGGCATTTGATATTGCCTCGCTACTGATAGGCGCTGGGATGCCGCGAGATATCCACGATGAATTTGCCGCACTGCAATTGGATTTATTGCCTGGCTTAAGAGGCAGAGGGGCGGGCAGGACGCTTTATAATAGCCAAAGGCTCGAGAACAGTGGAGATAGACACGGGTCGAATAAAGAAAGCTTTGGGGCGATGGCAGGGAGGATAGGGGGGGCAAGAGAGATGGGACTGCCGGTGGGTGTTTCGCTTCCGCCCCCAAATGGGACAGCAGATGAAATCAGCCAAGCAGTTGCTAACATCAAAGTAGATAAGCATATCGAAGGCCATGAAAAAATCAAGGCGCAGATAGAGGAACTTTTAAGACGATATATTGACCCAGAGTCTGGAGATGGGAAAAGGATTCTTTCGCAATTAAAAAATCTAAGTATAGTTTACAGCATCCCCTATTTAACAAAAGGAATGTATATTAGATTTTCCTTAGGGATGTCTATTCTTATAATCAGCGGCATACTTGGAGCACGTTCTTTACTAAGTGGCACTTTTCTATATTGGCCTGGAGTTTTAACAGTATCGGGAATTGCTTTTAGTCTGTTCTTTCTCTATTTGGGCGTATGTGATTATATGGCAAGGGATTTATTTCCCAAGTTTTATTGTCGCTCTCTCCTCCGATTCGGACGCTATATTATTGCATTGCTTAAAGCGAACATTGAAGTTATGGCTGATGAATTCGGTCACTTTATTGCTGGGGTATTGTGCTTAAGGGATAAAGCTGGGTATTTTGCCGAAGCCTTATCCTTTTGGAATGACAAATGTGATCATTCATTTCTTAAAGATGTTTTGAAATCAGATATCAAGAGAATAAAGAATTGTTCTATTCCGGAGATAAAAAAGATATTAATAAGAGCTCTTATAGAGAGTGAAGAAGCCTCTTTTCCTCATGGAGGTATTTTTGAACGCATCCGGTCAGGGGGCCATGGCTACTGGCAGGCAGGAGAAAGCGTAGCATTTATAATTAGAACGCTGTTCCCCAACGATGATAAGAAGGCATTTGTTCTTTTAACTTCTTTATTTAAACAAAGAGAAAGAGACTTCGCTTCTCTTTCATCCAAAGACATAAAGTCGATAGAAAATTTAGCAAAGATAATTTCGCAAGAAAAGAAATTTATTAAAGTGTTACCCATTATAGAAAGAGTCAAAAGATATCTTATGACAAAGGGAACAAGAGATTTCAAATTGAGTTTATATGAAACATTGAAATTCGCTATGAACCTCGAGTATTTAGTTAAAAGGCATATAAAAGGCGAAAAACCCAGGGAGCACATAATAGAGCTCTTACACAAAAAGCCTGCAGCATGTATTGAAATACTATCAAAATCAATAGCAGTATCGTCTACCGAATTAACCAGGAGCTTGCCCCAAAAACAATCGGGACAGTGTCCCTCGGATAACGGCCGCGGCGCAGGCCCAGGCGGCAAAGTGCGTGGTTCCGGCGGTCATCACTACAGCATTGACCCTGAAGCATTGCCGTTTCCTGCGGCCACAGCAGGCGTGGGCGGGAGTTTTGGTAGAGGGTTTTATCATGGGGGTAAAGTTGCACGTGACCGAATGATTAATTTACAACTAGCTTTGTTAAAAAGAGATTGTGGTAGTCATGAAAAAGTTGCTAATTCATTGTGCTGCATCGGAAAAGAAGTGGCGCCAAAGCTTATCCAAGCATACAAAATTTCCAGAAGCAGAGAATTTAGATGCAATATCCTTACAATTTTACTTCGTGATATAATTCCAAAACTTAAAGATATTCAAATGAGAGAAGAAATTCTTAATATGGCAGAAGGTTTTATATCTAAGTCAAAAACAATATTAGAGATAGAATTCTTAATAGATCTTTTATATGACGCTGGGCATGAAGGATGTAAGACATTAGCTTGCACCCTTAGGAATGTCGATAGATTCTACTTGAAGTCCGAAATAGCTGATAATCTATTGAAATTCGAGAAGTTACCCGAAGAGATTATTGATCAGATTCTAGAGACTATAGAGCCTCGTAGCGATTTTGCTAGAATTGTAATTCGAAAAGCCGAACTTCGTAAAGGAGGCGCGGGAATAGAAACCTTAGAGGCTGATTTAGAAAAGAAAAAGAAGCTAGTAAGAATACGGATTAATAGATTGTATAGGAACGCGCTGAGGAGGACTCGTAGCTACGGAAGAAGTCTATCAAATATGTATAGGCATTTTCGAGGCATTAAAAAGTTATTATTGGATCCTGTTATAAGTGATAATTTTTGTATCACCCATGCTGTTGTCATAAGCCGCTATAAACTAACGTCTGTGTTTATCCCCCATCAAAGATATTATTTTAACAATTTTAACGTTATAGAGGCAGATGCCCATGCTGGTATTGTGGGGAT
>CAZPSS010000126.1:0-3814 GCA_964589565.1 uncultured Planctomycetia bacterium | reverse complement strand
CTGCTTTGATTTCGAAGCCGAAGGCTGAGAAATCAAGGGGGGATAAATTTAGGCCTCACTTATTTTATGCAATTGAGGAATAACCTTCACACAAGGGAGGCAGCGAGAACAATATTTTTTCAACAGGCTGACTTTAGCTAATAATTCCCTGCTTAACTCAAAAGAGTTGGGCTGCAAAACTACGGGAGTTTTCTCTGCGCGCAGTTCCAAAATTAAGCCGATGGCCTCATCTAAATCCCTGCGCTTAGTGGCAGAGCAAATGACCAGTTTGATAAATACCTCTTTTTTTAAAGCTACTTTCAGAAATCTGCGATGTTCCGGCCAGTAATCGCGCATACCTGTGGAGCTGGGCAGCTTAAAATCCATAGCAATAATATCCAGGGCTCCGATAAGCTGGGAAATTTCATCAGCTAATATGCCGTTGGTCTCAAGATAGGTAGTTATTCCGTCGTGCTTAATTAATCCTAAGAAATCTTTTAAGAAATCTTTTTGCAAAAGGGGCTCTCCGCCCGTAAAACAGAGCGAATGGTAAGGCGAGGTAAATTTTTTAATCTGCCTGTATAGTTCTAAAGGGGTATATTTCTCGTAGGCAGTTAAGGAAGTATCGCAGAAACGGCAGCTGCACATACACCCGTAGAAGCGCACAAACAGCTGAGGGCTTCCGGCATATAATCCCTCTCCCTGAACGCTGAAAAATATATCGGAAATCTTTGCTTTAGTCATAATAATGGATCCTTGATGCCAAGCTCGCGAAAGCCTTTGGCGCGAAAGCGGCAGGAATCACATCTCCCGCACGGCCTCCTCCCGCCCCGATAACAGGACCAGCTGACACCATAGGGCACCCCTAATCCCTCTCCCAATTTAATAATTTCGGCCTTGGTCTTACTGATTAAAGGGGTAAAAATGCGGATATCCTTACTTTTTAAACCGCTCCCGGCCGCCTTTCGGAAAGCGCGATAAAAACCGGGCCGGCAGTCGGGATAACCGGAAAAATCGCGCGCATTTGCGCCGATAAAGACGGCTTTTGCCTTTATTGTTTCTGCGTAAGAAAGGGCAAAACTTAAAAAAATAATATTCCGCCCCGCCACATACGTCGAAGGAATGCCCGGGCCGGCTTTAGGGATTTTGAGCCTGGCATCAATAAGGCTTGAGCCCTTCCAGGGCAAGCTTATTTTGCAAACTAAATATTTACAGCCCGCTTTGCGCGCTATCTTTTTCGCCGAGCCTATTTCCCGGCAATGCCTCTGCCCGTAATCGAAGATTAAACAATAAGGGGCAAAACCGCTTCTTTTTGCCAGATAAAGACAGGTGGCAGAATCTATTCCGCCGGATAACAAAACAACGGCTTTTTCAGGCAAACTTAACTCTCCTCTTCGCTAAAGCTTGCATGGGAAGTGCGCGTCTCCCAGACCGAAACCTTCTTCAGAGAAGGGCTTTTTCCCTTGAACGATTTTTTCAGCTCGCAATAAATAAACTCGGCCAGCTTCTCGGAAGTGGGATTATTTTTCACAAAATAGGCAAGTTCATTCAAATAGCTGTGGTCCAGGCCCGTTAAAACTTTTTTTAGCTTCTTCTTTACTTCTTTAAAATCACAAACCATAGAAAGTTTATTCAGCTGGCAGGAATTTATTTCTACCTCTACCTTCCAGTTGTGGCCGTGCAATTTTTCGCACTTCCCCCGGTAGCCGCGCAGATTATGCGCAGCGCTAAAATCGGACTGTACCTTTATCGTATACATGGCGCCTTCTCTACAAACTCTATTTTTTTTCCCAAAAACATCCTGCCTACTTTTCTAAACCATTCCGGCTCATCGGATACATAAAACCTGCGTTTAGCCCTTGATGGCCTGCTGGCTGCGCAAAGTTTGAAGCTGTCTAATATCCTTTTTGCCTCCAAGGCCGTCTCCTTTGCCGAATCCACAAAATTTATTCTTGGGCCCGCAACTTTTCTGATTACCTTTTTAAGCATTGGATAATGGGTACAGCCTAAAATCAAGGTATCAATATCCCTTTTCAACAAAGGCCCTAAATATTTCCGGGCAACTTTTAAGGTTATCTCATCGTTGAACCAGCCTTCTTCGGCTAAAGGGACAAAAAGAGGGCACTCTTTAGCAAAGGCTTTGTTTGCGGGGTTAATTCTTCTAATCTCGCTTTGATAGCACCTGCTGTCTACGGTCGCGCGGGTGGCGATAACCCCTATGCGCCCTTTTGCGGAAGTGCGCACAGCTTTTTTAACCGCCGGACGGATTACTCCGAGAATGGGAACCTTAAACCTTCTTCTTAATGTGGAAAGGGCCAGGCCGGAAGAAGTATTGCAGGCTACGATGATAAGTTTAACTCCGAATTTAAGCAGGAATCTTGTATTTTCTAAAGAAAACCTGATTACTGTCTGCGCAGATTTATTCCCATAAGGCAGCCTTGCCGTATCTCCGAAATAGATTATATCTTCCCGGGGCAGCTCTTTAACAATCTCTCTGACTACGGTAAGCCCGCCTATCCCTGAATCAAATATCCCTATGGGCCTGTTTCTTTTCTGCATATAATTACTGCCGTCTCACTTCCAGGGCGCTGAAGCTGTGGTTGTATTGGATAATTCCTTCAAAGATAGCCTGAGCAATCTTATCCCGATAAAAAGCGCTTTTTAATCTTTCCTCCTCGCGCCGGTTGCTGATAAAACCCACCTCAACTAAAATGGCCGGAATATTCGTCCCTTTTAAGACATAAAAACGCGCCGGCTTCCTGCCTCTATTTCTCTGTGATAAACTTCTACTCAAAATGCGGGAGGTAAGTTCTGCCAGCTCGATAGAGCTTTTTCTGTCGTCCCTGTATATCAAATCCCATAGAATAGCCGCTGTGTCTTTGCCGGAAAAGTCCTCTTTAATATTCAAATTGTGATTTTTGGCGGCATTAGAAGCGCGTAAATCCTCATCGATAGCCTCGGAAAGATAAAATACCTCCACTCCCGAAACCCATCTCGAGCGCGAGGCATTGGCATGGATGCTGATAAAAAAGTCTGTTTGCTTTGCATTTGTATTGGCAATCAGGCTTCGACTGGAAAGAGAAACAAATTTGTCGCTTGCCCTGGTCAAAATAACAGCGATACCCGCGCGCTTCAGTCTTGTTTCTAACCTTTTGGCAATATCCAAAACCGCGTCTTTTTCTTTTAGCCCCCCTCTGCCGACGGCTCCCGGGTCCTTGCCTCCGTGTCCGGCGTCAATAATCACACTTTTGATTGGCCCGGAAACCTCTGTTACAATCACCTTCTCTTTAATAGGCTCTTCTTTAAAAAAGGAAGTGAGTGTTTTTTTGACAAAAGACTGCGGAATAACCACTGAGCCCCGATAAAACTTGGCTTCTTTGTCCATAGCGCTTGCAGTATTGCCTAAAAGCGCCGTCGAGCTGTTTACCAGCAGCCTCAGCTCTTTATCGCCCTTTATAAGGGTTAGTTTTTTAGTGAAGGGGTCCCAATGAGAATCCAAGCCATAAATCCGGCATAGCGATTCTGCCGAAATGTACTGCGCGCCGTCTATTATTACCGTCTCTTTAAGTCCGGGAGCAGAAACCATAGGCGCAGTAGCGCAGCCTATTAAAAGAACAGACAGAAGACAGAAGACAGAAGACAGAAAAAGTAATCTCAGACTTTTCATTTTACATTTTTCATTTGAAAACACCCTTATTTATACCAGAAATTAGCCCAAAAAGCAACCGAATTGCATTTACAAACGGTCTCTAATACTACTTTAGCAAATCGAAGTATATTGCAAGAAACAATGCCACAGCGGATACCGCAAATATAAAGAAATAGTTTATCCGCT
>CAZPSS010000125.1:0-3817 GCA_964589565.1 uncultured Planctomycetia bacterium | reverse complement strand
GGCAATTGCCTTTTCCGCCGCCAAAAAAGAGAATAGAGGCTCAAGGAGTAATTGACGACTTAGGTAAAATTGTCAATCGTCAGGGCACGCACAAATTAATTGAGAATAAAATTGCTCGAAGGAAAATCCTTTATTATCTAAAGAGCGCAAATGCTGACCTGAACCAGTATGTCTACCAAAAGGTGCGTATAATTGGTGAGCTGGAAGATTTGGAAGACTCGCCTTATCCAGTGATAAATGTGGAACAAATAATAAGGGCGGGGCAATGATTCTAATTTCACTTCCGCTCTTTTTTCTCGCCATTGTAATCCACGAATACGCCCACGGATGGGTCGCTTATAAATTGGGGGACCCCACGGCAAAAAACGCCGGCAGACTCACCCTGAACCCCCTGGCCCATATCGATCCTATGGGGACAATATTTTTGCCGCTGATGCTGATATTCATGGGTTCTCCGATAATCTTTGGCTGGGCAAAACCTGTGCCCATAAATTTTTCTCTTTTACGACAGCCCAAGCGAGATATGCTCTGGGTAAGCACAGCAGGGATTGCGGCCAATATTTTATTGGCTTTTGTTCTTTCTTTTTTATTAAGGATGGGGCTTTTCCCGGTTAATAGTTACGGGTGGCTGATTTTAAATTACGGGATTCTCATTAACTTAGTATTGGCGGTGTTCAACGCCGTCCCTATACCGCCGTTAGACGGCTCAAGAATTCTTATGGGACTCATCCCCCGGGAATTAGCCTATTCGTACGCCCGGCTTGAGCGGTTTGGTTTCCTTATTCTCATTGGCCTGTTGTGGCTGGGGTTATTAAACAGAGTTATCTGGCCTGTGGTGATGTATTGCGCCCGCACTTTAGGGGCAAGCATTTGAAAATGATGAAAAAAGTAAGAGTCAATTTAGGCGAAAGAAGTTACGATATTCTAATTGGCAGCGGCATCCTCTCTAAATTGAAAGGCATCCTGAAAAGGCTAAAACCGGGAAAGGCAGCCATAGTAGTTACCAATCCTACTATTAATCAGCTATACGGGCCTTTAATGAGGGGGACGCTTAAGGATCCGGGATTAGAAGTATATTTTGAAGAGGTCCCTGATGCCGAAGAAAGCAAGTCAGCCGGGGTGTGCATTAATTTAATCGAAAGGTTCGCTGATTTAGATAGAGGAAAAGGCCTTTTTGTAATCGCCTTTGGCGGGGGGGTAATCGGTGATTTGGCCGGTTTTGCCTCTTCTGTTTACAGAAGGGGCATTCCCTGCATTCAGGTGCCCACCACTTTATTAGCCCAGGTAGATTCGAGCATCGGAGGCAAGGTAGCTATTGATTTGCCTTGCGGAAAGAATCTGGTTGGCTCTTTCCATCAACCGCGCCTGGTCTTAAGCGATATGCGTTTTTTAAGGTCGTTGAATCCGGGGCAAATAAGGCAGGCATTAGCAGAAATCATTAAATACGCGGTTATTGCGGATGAGGCTTTTTTCTCGTTTTTAGAAAAACATCTTGAGGAAATATTGGAATTAAACGGGGCGAAGGTAGAATATATTATAGAGACCTGCAGTAAAATTAAGGCCCGGATTGTAGAGCAGGATGAGACCGATAAAAAGGGCAAAAGGATAATTTTGAATTTTGGGCATACGACGGGGCACGCCCTGGAGGCGGCTTGCGGCTATGCAGCGGACTATCCTCACGGTTACGCTGTAGCCCTGGGGATGTTGGTGGCTTGCGAGCTTGCGGAAGAGTTGAAGATGCTCTCGGGCAAAGCCGCAGAACGGATAGAGGCGCTTATTGCAAAGGCAGGCCTGCCCACTAAAATATCGGGACTGAATCTGGGCGATATTTTAAAGTCCCAGGCGCACGATAAAAAATTTAGCGCCGGCAAGAACCGCTTTGTGCTGCCTCTGCGCATCGGCAAGGTAACGGTTAAAGAGGACATCCCCCGGGAAATCATCGCTAGAGCTATAAAGTCAAGGATGTAGTTACCTAAACCTAAACAAGAAAAATAGGACAAAAAATAAGGGAGGTGGAAAAAGTGGCTAAGGTAAAACCGGGTAAGGAGTTATTAGCGGTAACCGAGAACAAGGTAGGGATGCTCGCCGAGGTCTGCTCGACTGTATCCGGGGCAGGAGTAAATATTCAGGCCATCAACGCTTATGCCCTGGACGATAAGGCCAATTTTAGACTCGTTACCGACAATGATCAAAAGGCGCAAGGAGCGTTAGAGGCCAAAGGATATAAAGTTAGCAAGCAGGATGTAGTAACTGTAGAGTTACCTAATCGGGTTGGAGTGCTTAAAGAAACAGCAGATAAACTTAAGGCAAGGGGCATTGATTTGGAATATATTTACGGCACAACCTGCTCCGAAGGCTGCGATTGTCTTTTAGTATTCGCCTCCAATAATAACGCCCAGGCAATAGAGGCGCTTACTTAACCTTCAACTTAAATTCCTTCCCCTTAAAAGAAAGCCTGACATAATTGGGTTGGATTTCTAAGAGTCTTGCCCCTTTGACAAGAGCGCCTTTACCGACTACACGCTCATTAATTATGGCTAAGGGCTTCTGTTCGTCATAAAGGATGCCGCTTAAGCGAAAACCTGAAAGGTTTAAGGGGGTAATTGCATCTGTCTCTTTTGGCGGGAAAAGGCGTTGCGAAGCCTCTATTTTCGCAGCTGTTTCTAAAACAGGAGGGGAATCGGCAGGGCTCTTAAAAGAGTTAACTGCTAAAAGGACTCCCAAAAAGCAGACTGCTCCTGCGCCTGCGAAAATTAGCCACCTCTTTAAAACAAATCTCTTTGTATCTGTTCGTAGTCCATCGAGCTTACAAAGAAGCTGAGCGGGTTTATTCTGCGAAAACTGCTTGTCCTTTTCTGCCTTTTTTAAGGCGTCGTTAATGATACTCATTCTGCCCTCCGCCTTTGCCTAACTTGTGCTTCCTTCCAACTCTTCAATAGATTCTTTAATCATTTCCCGGCTGATACATTTGGTTTCGCGCGTAAAGGCAGCCAATAGCGCCTTGTCGCATAAAATATTTATCAGGCGGGGAATCCCTTGCGAATGTTCATAGATTTCTTCAATTGCTTCCTTGTTAAAGTTAACGGAATTAGTTGAACCGGCCACAGAAAGCCTGTGTCCGATGTATTTGTCTATTTCGTTTCTATCCAGCGGTAAAATATGATAGCGCACGCTAATCCTCTGGCGCAGTTGCTTCAAACGCGGCAATTTCAACTTCTCCCGCAATTCCGGCTGTCCCACTAAAACAATCTGGAGAAGCTTCTCTTTTTCTGTTTCCAGATTGGATAAAAGGCGTATCTGCTCAAGCAGGGAAACTCTTAAATTTTGGGCCTCGTCAATAATCAAAACGACATTGTTTCCCAGGGATAATTGTTGAATAAGAAATTCATTGAGCCTCGTCAACAAAGAAGTCCCTGGCTTTTTCTCAACGGCAACTCCCAAATCCTGCAATATCACTTTCAACATCTGGAATTTGGAGAGGTCGGGATTTAAAATTAACGCTGTCCTGGTATCTTTATCTAAGGAATTCAATAAGACCTTGCACAAAGTAGTTTTTCCCGTGCCTATTTCTCCGGTAATTTCCAGGAATCCTTTGCGTTCTTTAATTCCGTAAATGAGATGGGAAAAGGCCTCTTTGTGGCGGCGGCTGAAGAAGAGGAATGCGGGATCCGCTGTTACATTGAAGGGCTTTTCTTTTAAGCCGAAATACCGCTCGTACATTCTTTTATCCTCACTATTTCAGTATAGCACCGCCAATTTGCCTTGTAAAGCAGAATTTAACAGTCTTTACTTACCCTCGCCTATCTGCTTTAGCGAG
>CAZPSS010000124.1:0-3848 GCA_964589565.1 uncultured Planctomycetia bacterium | reverse complement strand
AGAACTGCAGGGCTCCTCGCAATGACGAATCTGCCATTTTTTCAACAGTATCTTTATTGAGCATTTGGAGATAAGTTTCGATGTATAGAGAATCTTTAAAAAAATACTTGGATGACCTGGCCAGCCGAAAGCCGGCGCCGGGCGGAGGAAGCGCAGCCGCATTGGAGGCGGCAATTGGCGCAGCTTTAATCAGCATGGCGGCGAATTTCACTATTGGAAACAACAAGTACAAGGAATTTGAAGGTCAGGCTAAAGAAATTTTGAGGCAATCCGAAAAATTACGCCAAAAATTTATGCAATTGGTTGATGAAGATGTAAAGGGCTACAAGAAGCTTGGCTTTGCCTATAAGATGCCTAAGAAAACGGCAGTTGATGAGAAAAAACGCGCAGAAAAAATGCAGGAGGGCCTAAAACAGGCAACAGTTGCGCCGGTTGACATCTGCAAATGCGCTTATGAAGCAATACAACTGTGCCGGGGGCTGGTTCAAAAAGGAAATGTTAATTTAATTACGGATGTTGCTATTGCTTCTGCAATGCTTCACGGGGCATTCGGCTCGGCATTATTAAACGTAGAGATAAACTTAAAGAGCTTAAAGGATGAAAAGTTTATTGCCGGGGTAAGAGAAATACTTGAGCCTATGGAAGCGGAGACATCCGCAATTAATGAAGAAATAAGCAAAGAGGTTCAGGAAAAAATAGCAGCATAAAGAAAATAAATCTATCCCCCCTTGATTTCTCCCTGCAGATTTGCTATCGCAAATCTAGACGCAGGGACAGGTCCCTGCAGATTTGCTATCGCAAATCTAAACGCAGGGACAGGTTCGAAATCAACGCAGGGGGGATTAATTCGCCCCTGTCGTTTTGTTTCGCTTTTGTGAAGCGAAACGAAACAAAACGAAACAGTAGGGGCTCATTAAGGAGGGATATGCGGGATGATTAGAAAGATTGCCGAGACCTTAAAAGAAAAAGAAAGAACTTATTCATTTGAATTTTTTCCGCCTAAGACAGAAAAAGGGAAAGATAAACTTTTTGAAACAGCAGCGTGTTTTGCAAAGGAGCTTGCGCCTGACTGGTACTCGGTAACTTATGGCGCCGGCGGCTCAACCAGAGAAATGACTATGCTGTTGGTCGATGAGCTGCAGAAAAAATTTGATATTCCGGTGATGCATCATTTTACCTGCGTGGGTCACAGCAAGGAAGAGTTGAAAAAAATAATCCAGGAGATGAAGAAAAAAAATATTCATAATATTTTAGCTTTACGAGGTGATGCCCCGGAAGGGCAGGAAGTTTGGACGCCTACAGAGAATGGCCTGGAATATTGCTATCAGCTGATTGAGCTTATCCGCTCTTATGGCGATTTCTTCAGCATCGGCGTTGCCGGCTTTCCCGAAGGGCACATTGACTGTCCGGACAAAGAAACCGATTCAAAATACCTGAAGATTAAGATAGATGCCGGCGGCGAATTTGTAATTACCCAGCTTTTCTTTGACAACAAGGACTATTTTGAATACTTAGAGAGAACAAAAAAGGCCGGGGTCAATGTGCGCATTCTCCCAGGTATTATACCGATAACAAATTACCAGACGCTGCTCAGGTTCTGCAAGACCTGCGGGGCCACTATTCCCCAGAAGATTCACGACATATTTAAACCGCTTGATGGCGATGCCGAGGCTACTTATAAGGCGGGCGTGGAGTTTGTAGTTGAGCAGTGCAATGAATTGCTTGCTGGCGGGGCGCCGGGACTGCATTTCTATTCATTAAATAAGGTTGAGCCCACGCGGGAAATCTTAAGCAAAATAAACCGTTAAACTTGTCATTGCGAGGAGACTGCCAGAGGCAGCCGACGAAGCAATCTCATTTCGTAATTATTCGGAGGAAGCATTATGGCTGCACAATTACTCGAAGGGAAGGTTATTGCCGGTCAAATTAAAGAGGCCTTGAGGCAGGAGATTGAGGCACTGAAGCAAAAGACCAAGACCAGCCCCAGATTGGTAAGCATTCAGGTCGGCGAGAATCCGGCATCCGCTGTCTATATCAAATCGCAGCAGAAGAATGCCGAGAACTTAGGCATTGAATATGTCTTAGAAACCTTAGAGGTGCATCAGCCGCAGGAAGATTTACTGGCCTTAATCGACGGCCTTAATCAGGATGAAACTGTTTCCGGCATCATTGTTCAGCTTCCTTTGCCCAAAGGTATGGATCACAGGCTGGTAATGCGAAGTATTTCTCCGAAAAAAGACGCCGAAGGCATGCATCCTGAGAATTTGGGCCGGGTGCTTTTAGGTGATGCCGTTTTAGCTCCCTGCACAGCGCAGGCGGCAATGGAGCTGATAACCTCGACGGGAGTTGACCTCTACGGAAAAGAAGCGGTTGTCGTGGGGCATTCCGAGATTGTGGGGAAACCTTTATCCCTATTATTATTGAATAAGTTTGTTACCACGACTGTCTGCCATATTGCCACCGGAGAAAGAGGCGCGCTTCCTGAACATGTGAAGAGAGCAGAGATACTGGTTGTGGCAGTAGGTAAGGCAGAATTGGTTAAAGGTGATTGGATTAAAGAAGGCGCCATAGTTATAGATGTGGGGATTAATCGCGTGGAAGGTAAGCTTGTGGGCGATGTGGAGTTTGATACGGCCAAAGACAAGGCCGGCTTCATTACCCCTGTTCCCGGCGGCGTCGGCCCGCTTACCGTAACGATACTCATGCGCAACGTTATCAACGCCTTTAAGGCGCAGCACAGCTAAACCGTCATTGCGAGGGCGCGAAGCGCCCGAAGCAATCTCAAACAGTAATGCCTGACTCGGCGTCGGCTCACGCGGGGACGCTCGTTTTGCCCCAGCGTGGCAAAACTTGCTCGGGCTTCGGCCCTCGCTCGTCCTCGCTACGCTCGGACACCATGCCCGCTCGGGCCTGCGCACGCCCCGCTTTGATCCGCCCCCGAGTCAGGCATTAGAGCGTGCCAAAAAATTGCTGATGTAAAGATAAGAGACGTAAGGATAAGATAAGATAAGATAAGATAAGAGACGGTGTCCACTTTGTTCGGGACAGTGTCTGGGAACCAATCGGGAAAGTGTACCCTTGGATGAAGGAGAAAGTCAATGAGTGAGAAACATATCGAACGTTCATATGACCCGGCCTCGCAGAAGATGATAAAGAAGGCCGAGGAAGAAAATATCAAAATCGCCTGGGATAGATTTGACGCGATGCAGCCGCAGTGCGGTTTTGGCGAGTTGGGGATATGTTGTAAAATCTGCAATATGGGCCCCTGCAGGATTGACCCCTTTGGCGAAGGGCCGCAGGAGGGTGTCTGCGGGGCGACAAAAGATACTATTGCGGCGCGGAATTTAGTGCGGATGATTGCTTCAGGCGCGGCGGCTCATTCCGACCATGGCCGTGATATTGCCCACGCTTTAATTTTAGCGGCTCGCGGCCAGGCCCGCGATTATAAACTAAAAGGCACAGATAAATTAAAAAAAACAGCCGAAGTTTACGGAATTGCCACCCAGGGCAAAAGTATTGAGCAGCTCGGTGAGGAATTGGGCGAAAGGTGCCTGGCAGAATTTGGCCAGCAGCATGGTGAATTAAGAATGATTGGTTTGGCGCCGAAAAAAAGACAGGAAATTTGGCGTAAACTGGATATTGCGCCCAGAGGTATAGACAGGGAAATTGTGGAGATAATGCACCGCACCCATATGGGTGTGGATAACGATTACAAAAACATTATCAATCACGGAATAAGGGCTGCGCTTGGCGACGGCTGGGGCGGCTCGATGATTGCCACCGAGCTTTCCGATATTTTGTTTGGCGCGCCTGAGCCCATTCGGGCGACGGTGAATTTAGGCGTTTTG
>CAZPSS010000123.1:0-3867 GCA_964589565.1 uncultured Planctomycetia bacterium | reverse complement strand
AAAGATTAGCCAAATTGCGCCAGATAGAGAAAGCCACACGCTTAGAGGGAACAGCCAAAGTGATAAAAGAGGAAAAAGAGGAAGAAAAGCTAATAAAGATTAAAGAGTTCTACAGCAAAGGCAAGAGCTGCCTCCACCGCGGCCTATATTCGGAAGCCATTGCCTGTTTTGAAAAGGTAGTTGAATTAGAAGGCAATCCCCGTATCTATTATACTCCGCAGGCTAAGGAATTGATAGAGCGCGCTAAAAGCGTAAGAGAAGAAAAGAAGAAAGAGGGTGCCCTGGAGATTGCCGAAGAAGAAGTGGAGCGCAGGCAGGCTGAAGAGGCGCAGAAATTGAAGGCGCAGGAAAAGGCGCAGGAGGAGGCCGTGCGAAAAGAGGAAGAAAGTATCCGCAAACATTATAAAGCGGGCAAAGATTATTATCGCCGGGGAAACTATCCGATGGCTATTGCCGAGCTTAATAAGATTAAGGAGATAGATGCCCGGCATCCTTATGTCTCCTACGCCGAAAAGTATATCCGGAAGTCCCGCGAGAAGATTATACAGCTCGAAGAAGCAGACCTGAGGGCAGAGATGAAAAGCCAGGCTTCGGATTTCTTAAAAGAAGAGTTCTCAAGTGAAAATCTCTTGAAGCAGGCGAGCTGGTATTATAAAAGAGCCAACTACGAACAGGCAATCAAGATATGCCGGGCAGCCCTGGAACTGGAGCCGTTAAATAAAGAACTGCGAAACTTACTTCATCAGGCGGAGTTGAAGCAGGTAAAGAAAGAAAAGAAGCAGGCCGATAAGGAAGTGGGCGTTGATGAAAAAGAGATGCTCGCTGAAGTAGTCAAGGCGCAGGTTTTGCCCGAAGAGAAGATTATTGCCGTTGAAGAAAAAAAGTTTACCCCCATCGTTAAAGTGCCTGCGATAAGAGAAAAATTAAAGGCGCCCATAACAGTAGATTTTCGCGATGTGGATTTAAATTATGTCTTGAATTTTCTCGCTGATTCCTGCGGGGTAAATGTGATTGCGGCCAGCGGCGTTTCTTTGGAAGGTAAGAAGGTTACTATCCGGATGAGGGATGTGCCGGCGGAAAATGCCCTGAAATATATTCTGAGAAACCAGGGCTTGACTTATCGTGTTGAGAAGGATGCGGTTTGGGTGGCTTCGCCGGCTGATATGGATAACGAAGAAGTAGAGCCGCGGGTTTATTTTCTTAACCACGGCCTGGGTATGTTTACCGAATTTGAAAGGACGGTGGGCACAGGCACAGGCTTGGGCGGCGCTGCTTCTATCAGTAAAATAACCACCATTAAAGATACTCTGGGGGAGGCGGTGAATTGGCCCAAAGACAGCAAGCTGGTTTTGGATGAGCGCACAGGAGCCCTGATTATCTCTAACACCCCTTCCAACTTAAAGATTATTGAGGATATTCTTTACAATTTAGATATGACGCCGGTACAGGTATTGGTTGAGGCCCGTTTTGTAGAGCTGGAAGTAACGAATGTGGAAGAGCTGGGCATTGAATGGAAGGCTACTGAGGATTGGGGTCTTGATAGGAGCGAGGGTAGTAATGTCGGCCAATTGGAAGAGAATGCCGGCTGGGATTTTACCACTTTTTCGCGCGCCACAGAAGGCCTTAACCTTACCTACACAGGTGTGCTTACCTATCCCCAATATCAAGCGGTGGTGCACGCGCTTTCGGAGACTAAGAACGCCAAAACCCTTTCTTCTCCCCGAATCACCACTTTAAATAATCAGCGGGCTTCGATTAAAGTGGTCGATGAATGGATTTATCCTACCAGATACGAATTTCAGGTAGTGCAGAGCGACGCTAATGGCGACGGAGACTTTAATGACGCTAACGAGACTACATATAAAAATGTCCCTGTAGATTTTGTTACCAAGGATGTGGGAATTCTTCTCCACGTTACGCCCAATATAGGCGCTGACGGAAGGACCATTACCCTGGCTTTAGTGCCGGAAGTAAGCGAAGGCACAGCCGATTATTTTTCCTATACCGGAAGCGTAAGCCTGCCTAAATTTACTTCGCGGACATTAAGCACAAGCGTGGTAATAAATAACGGCGAGACAGTAGCCCTGGGAGGCCTGGTTAAAGAAAGCACCACTAAAACGGTAACCAAGGTGCCGCTTTTGGGCGATATCCCTATTTTAGGGCATCTCTTCCGCAAAAAGAGCGATAGTGTAGTCAGAAAGAATCTTTTGATTTTTGTCACCGCCACTATTGTTTCTTCTTCCGGAGAGAGAATAGAGACAGTACGGGAACAGTGAAACTCTAATTTCGTTTGTTCGTTTGTTCGTTTGTTCGTACCAACTAACTAACCAACGAACTAACCAACTAACTTGACATTCGGATTTAGGGTTTTATTTTTGATTTTAGGGAGGTTTGAGATATGCAGGCATTACAGCTATCCAGAGAAATTCTGAACAAAGAGATTATCCTTGAGCGGGCCTTCGCCAAAACATTTGCCCTGTCTTCTTTCATTGTCTTGACCGCCCTGGGAGCGTATGTGCGTATTCCTTTGCCTTTTACGCCGGTGCCCATTACCCTGCAGACCTTTTTTGTTTTGCTTTCGGGGGCAGTGCTGGGGAGAAAATGGGCGGCAGCGAGCCAGGCGGGCTATCTTTTTCTGGGGGCTTTGGGTTTGCCTGTTTTTGCCGGCGCCAATAGCGGGGCGGCTTACCTTTTTGGCCCGACGGGAGGATATATTATCGGGTTTGTCGTAACCGCTTGGTTGACAGGCAGGCTCATTCATCGGGAAAATCAGCCCAGCTTTGGCAGGATTGCTCTGGCGATGTTCATAGCTTCGTTGGGGGGCATTTATCTTTTCGGCCTTTTGGCTTTGAGCCTTTTTTTAAAATGCAGCTTACCCCAGGCCCTGGCTTTAGGTTTTTTTCCTTTTATCGCCGGCGACATTATAAAAATAATCGGCGCAAGTTTGATCTATCACAGAATCGGCAGAAGATGCAGACAGATTTTCGGTCAATGTTAAATAATTTTATCTTACACGAATTTTCACTAATTACACACGAATTTGCACGAATTATTCGTAGAAATTTATATTATTTTGTCATTTGCACTTTGACATTTGTCATTTTTCTATTTCAATCTTCAATTAGCGTTGCAGAAATAGAAAAAATGGGGTTTGAAAATCAGCACAGCGTGAAGTTCAGCGTTCGCAGCGACGACGATGATTACGATTTATATTCAACCAGAGCTCAAGGATACCTGGATTATAGCTTTCCCGGCTCAGAGAGGACTATAAAAGTTCTGTCTTTTTTTGAATATCAGTCTAATTTTGACACCAATACCTGGTGGAGGAAAGAGGCAGGCGCAGAAATTGGCGCTACTTTCTTTAACGATTGGCTCTATGCAGGAGCTTCTTTCCAGCATGTCTGGCAGAAAGAAGAGAATTATCCCGTTGAGCTTCTTGATGAAACTACGGAGTGGGAGTCGCGTTTTGTGATTACTCCTCCTCTGCAATGGGGGGTCTTTAAAGATAGGTTGAAACTGCGGTTTTTTGACGAATATACCTACGATTTTAGAAGAGGCCAGGGCACTTTTAATGAAGTAGGCGTGATTTTCGATTGGCAGGTTTGCGAGGGTTTAAGATTTCCCATTAGATGGAGTCACCTGGACAGGATTCACGATTTTGACTCTGACGCAATAGAGTTGTCGGTGTTGTTTTCGATTTGATAGCATAGGAAATTATATCCCCCCTTGATTTCTCAGCCTTCGGCTTCGAAATCAAAACAGGGGGGAACAATTCCCCCCTTGATTTCTCCCTGCAGATTTGCTATCGCAAATCATAGCTGTCCAAATTACCGTCATTGCGAGCCCCGAAGGGGCGAAGCAATCCCG
>CAZPSS010000122.1:0-3981 GCA_964589565.1 uncultured Planctomycetia bacterium | reverse complement strand
TTGCGGTTTCAACCGCGGCCTTCAAAGTCAAGGACATATTGAATCCCGTATCCCCATCGGGAACGGGAAAGACATTCAGGTTATTGACCACCTCCATCTTGGAGGAAAGCCAATCATTGGAGGCAGATAAAGCCTTTATTAATCTTCTTCCATTACAATGCTTAATCATTCTTCACTCCGCCTTGGCCAGCGCCTCCTTCTTGGTCAAGGTTCTAATAAGCTGGGAGGTAAATTTAATCTCTGCCTTAGTCAGTTCCAGATTATGCTGGATAATGGTCTGTAGGTGATGGGGGGTGTTCTTCTCTTTTAAAGATTTGCCCATATTCTCAAGCCATATCTTCACCCCTCCCAAACCACGCAGACGAGTACGGAGTCGGGCGAGAACCATTCGGGGCTTAATGCGGGGAGAGAAGTAGAGACAGAGGTCAATGTTTAGGAACGGTCTTTCAAGAATAAGGAAGCTCCTGCGCAGTAATTCTTGAAATTTTCCGCTCCCCTTCTTCGTTATGTGATAGATGTACTTCTCCGGCCTTCTACCAGCCCGGGAGACCTTCTTTGTCACCAGTCCCTCTTTCTCCAATTGTCTTAAGGAATAGTAGATGGACTTAGTCTTTATACTGGTGAAGGTCTCTATAATCTTGGTAATCAATCTCTTGATCTCGTAGCCATGCTTTGGCCCTTCCTCTAATAGTCCCAGTAAAACGAGTTCCTGAGTCATTTTTTAACTCCTCTTTAATAAACTTTGCGCAAGCAGTGCTTGGGCCAATACCATATTGCCATTTACAGAGAATGTTAGCCTTATTTTTTTATTAAGGTTGCGTTCTCTTATGTAGATTAAGGGGTCTTTTGTAATATTTCGGATAGAAATATCCTTCCAATCAAGGTCGGCTTCAGAGCAGGCCTTGAATATCGCTTCCTTAGAGGCGATGTAACAGCTCAGTCTTTGAAAAAAATGAAGGTTTTCCTTTAGAGGCAAATCCCGCCCCTGCGCGCAGGAGCGGGATAAATCCTTAATCTCCCCATCATTCAAAATCTTCTTTAAAAATAATATGCCATGTTTCCGGTAGATACTTTTAATTTGATTTATATCTACTATATCCACACCTAACATCTTTTTCTCTCGGCTTTATTATCTGTGTAATCTGCTTAAAATCTATGTCACTAAGTGATCCCTTTGGGATAATCTGTTACTAAAGCGCATACCATTGGCTTACTAAAGGTTTCTCGCCAGATAAATGGTAATTGATGTGCTTAAGACGGGTATATTCCAAAAAGCCCTCTTTGCCTAATTCTTTACCAAAACCACTCTCTTTAAAGCCACCATAGGGCGCTTCGTTATAAAACATACCATAAGTGTTAATCCATACTGTTCCGGCATCAATCTTTTTACTTAAATTCTTTGCCCTTTCTAAATCCTTACTCCAGATAGAGCAGGCTAAACCAAAAGAGCTATCATTGGCGAGTCTAAGGGCCTCTTCTTCTTGTGAAAATTCAGTGATGCAGACTACGGGTCCGAAAATCTCTTCCTGAAAAATGGTCATTTCAGGGGCCACTTGCCCAAAAACCGTGGGCTCAAAGAAAAATCCCTTCTTTAATTCTGGCTCATCAGGAATTCTTCCTCCACAGAGAATCTTTGCCCCCTCTTTTCTTCCCTTTTCTACGTAAGAGATAACCTTCTGACGATGCTCGTGAGAGATCAAGGGTCCCATCTGGGTCTCAGGATCTAAGCCATCGCCTAATTTTATCTTCTTTGCTTTCTCCACAAATTGTTCGCTAAATTGTTTGGCTATCTTCTTATCTACCAATATTCTGGACATGGCGGTGCACATCTGCCCCTGGTTAAGAAATATCGAAGTGAGAGCCCCCATCACCGCGGTCTCCAGGTCGCAGTCGGCTAAAACGATACTGGCTGATTTCCCACCCAACTCCATAATCAACTTCTTGGTACTCTCAGAAGCAAAACGCATAATTTCTCTGCCTGTTGAGGTGCTACCGGTAAAGGAAATCATATCTACCCGGGGGTCGGAACATAGACCAGGGCCAATTTCCGCTCCCGAGGCATTGATGACATTCACCACGCCCTGGGGCAGGCCGGCATCATTTATAATCTCGGCCAGTCTTAAGGCGGTTAAGGGGGTAAGGGAGGAGGGCTTGAGAATCACTGTGTTTCCTGCTGCCAGGGCCTGAGCCATTTTCCAGGAAGCGATTAGAAGGGGATAATTCCAGGGGACAATCAGAGCCACTACTCCCCGAGGCTCATAAAGGAGTTGACTTTCCGCCCCAGAATCTAATTTTAGTTTTTTGCTCTTCAGGTAAGGCTCTAAATTATTGGCAAAGTATTCAAAGGTCTTGGCGCTGGAGGGAATATCCATAAACGTGGATTCTTTAATCGGCTTTCCGGTGTTCTTCGTTTCCAGTTCGGCTAATTCCCGGGCCTGCTCTAAGATGCCCTGCGAGATCTTCAGTAAAAATTGTTTGCGCTGCGCCAAAGAAAACTTAGGCCACGGCCCCTGGTCAAAGGCCTGCCTGGCCTTGTTCAGCGCTTGTTCAAGCTGTTTTTTATCCGCCCGGGGCAGCTGCGCTATTAGCTCTTTAGTGGCGGGATTGATCACCTTAAGCGCGCTCATTTAATTGCCACCTCCCGAAACAAAGAAAACATCCGCGTAAACGGCACATACCAGCGTGAAAGTTTTCCCAGCTCGCCTTTTAATTTAAGCTTGCCCTGGGTAGTCGCCACAAACGGGTCCAGCTTACCCAGAAAGATCAGCCGCCAAGGCTCTTGCGGGCCGGAAATAACAAACTGGGCGTTGTCATCGTAGTCAACCCGGGTGATTTTGCCCTGTTCAAAATTAAATTTATGCACGGAAGCGGTTTCTGCGTCCAGTTTAATCGCTACCTGGGCGGTTAAATTTAAATCCCTGGCCTGCTTTAAAAACTTTTCATCCTGATTAATTAAATCAACGATAGCTAAGATATGTTCCCTGGAAAACATCGCGTAACTTTTCCGGGCCCGATCTAAATTAGCTTTTAATTCCTGCTCAAAGGAATTGAGCTTTTCCTTGGCAAACAGCCTTTTTAACCCGGCCATTTTCACCGCCTCTTCCAATTCTTCAATCAGATAAAAGGCATCGCTGAATTTATCCGCCATCGCCACAACGCCGTGATTTTTAATCACGACGATATTGCTGGTTTTAAGCGCCTCGATTACCGCCTCCAGGTTGCTGATACTGGGCGTATCCTGTTTTATTTGCGGGACAGAGCCTAAAAATAATTTATTTTCAAAAGTAGTGCCCTCTAACTCGTCGTAAACCGCGTAATAGGCATTGGCCAAAGAAGGATGGCAATGAATCACGCATTTAACCGGAAAGTGCTTGTAGATTAAGTTATGCAGGGGAAATTCCGTGGTCAGGCCCGGAGGTAATTTCTTTTTGTTAAGGTCAACGCCGATAATATCCGTTTTATTTAAGCCGCCTAAAGAAGTACCGCTGGCAGTAATTAATATCTCCCTACCCTTAACTCTGGCGCTTAGGTTGCCACCCTTGGCCGCGACTAAGCGAAAGTTGTACAGCCTCTTGCCGATGCTAATCATCTCGGCCTTAATGCGTTTCTGCTCAAACATCTTACACATCCAAACTAATATGTTTAGTGATCAATTCCCGCGGGGTAATATCAAACGCCGGATAAAACCCTTTCACTCCCCGAGGGGCAATTCTTTTGCCGGCAAACTCCAGCAATTCCTTGTCCGGCCTTATTTCTATCTTAATCTCTTGCCCGCTTTTAGCCGCGGACGGCGGAGGCGCTAAAACATAAAAAGGAATCTTAAAGTATTTAGCCAACAGCGCGATTTGATAAGTGCCGATTTTGTTGGCAATGTCGCCGTTTTGCGCTAACTGGTCCGCGCCAACCACAACCAGGTCTATTAAACCATCGCGCATAGCGCTGGCACAGGCAGAATCCGGAATCACCGTAACATCAAACCCG
>CAZPSS010000121.1:2905-4003 GCA_964589565.1 uncultured Planctomycetia bacterium | reverse complement strand
ATACTGCCTATTAAAGGCAAGATTCTCAATGTGGAAAAAGCCCGCCTGGATAAAGTGCTTAGCAACGAAGAAATCAGAACTATTATCACGGCCATGGGAACCGGCGTAGGCAAAGAAGAGTTTGATATTTCCAAATTACGTTATCATAAAATTATTTTGATGGCTGATGCCGACACGGACGGATCCCATATCAGAACCTTACTGCTTACCTTTTTTTACCGCCAAGTGCACGAATTAGTGGAAAAGGGCTATATCTATATTGCCCAGCCGCCGCTTTACAGAATAAAACGGGGCAAAAGAGAAGAATATATTGATACGGAAGAGCAGATGAAAGACTTGCTTTTAGAGATGGGCACCGAAGGAATGACTTTAAAGCGCACCAAAGATAAAAAGACGTTTCCTGAGAAACAGATTAAGAAGCTTCTCGGGTTACTTATGGAGTTGGAGGGACTTTCCCGGGCAATTGAGCGAAGGGGAGTAAAACTCTCAAAATACCTCTCTCTTAGGCAGCAGAAGACCAAAAAATTACCCATTTTTAAGGTAAAAGTGGATGAGGAAGACCAGTTTCTCTACTCAGACCAGGAACTGGCCAAATTGACTGCTCAAGAGGAGAAAAGGCGGGGCAAGGCCTTAGAGATTCAAGAAGAGGGTAAAGATGCCCCTGCGGAAAAAGGCAACGGGGTGGATGTGGTAGAATTCTTTGAAGCCCGCGAATTGGAGAAAATCCTGACAGAAATTGAAAAAATGGATATTGATGTAGTTGCTCATTATGAGAAAGCGGAGGAAGAAAAAAGGCCATCGGCAAAATCTCCCAAAGCCGCCACCCCCATTTATAAGGCCAGCTATAACCATGAAGAAAAGCCGATTTATTACCTGAAAGAACTGTTGAAGTTTGTAACGGATATAGCCAGGAAGGGGATGGCGGTTCAGCGCTATAAAGGATTGGGCGAGATGAACCCTGAGCAGCTTTGGGAAACCACAATGGATCCCGCGCGGCGCACGATTTTAAAAGTTACCCTGGAGGATGCGGTCAAGGCTGACGGAATGTTTACCGTGCTAATGGGCGATGCCGTCCAGCCCCGGAGAGAATTCATTCAA
>CAZPSS010000121.1:0-2805 GCA_964589565.1 uncultured Planctomycetia bacterium | reverse complement strand
AACGGAATATGTATACCAAAGGCGAAAAAATAATACCTGTTTACATCGAAGACGAGATGAAGGATTCCTACATCTCGTATGCGATGAGCGTAATCGTCGGCCGCGCCCTGCCCGATGTGCGCGACGGGCTTAAGCCCGTGCACCGGCGGATCCTTTATGCGATGAAGGAACTGAACCTGGAGCATAATAAGCCGTATAAAAAAAGTGCAAGGATAGTTGGAAATTGCCTTGGGCAGTACCACCCCCACGGAGATACGGCGGTCTATGATGCCCTGGTGCGGATGGTTCAGGACTTTTCTCTGCGTTATCCCTTGGTTGATGGACAAGGAAATTTTGGATCGGTTGACGGCGACACAGCAGCAGCTATGAGATATACCGAGGCTCGTATGAGCGCCATCACCGGCTGGATGCTTAGAGACATTGAGAAAGAAACTGTCAACTTTACGCCTAACTTTGATGAATCCCTGACGGAGCCGGTAATCTTGCCGGCAATCCTTCCCAATCTTTTGATAAACGGCTCAAGCGGCATAGCTGTGGGGATGGCCACCAACATTCCGCCTCATAATCTCGGCGAAATAATCGAAGGAATAAAATTGGTTATCGATAAGCCCGATTGCGAACTAAAAGATTTAATGCGCCTGATAAAAGGCCCCGACTTTCCTACCGGCGGCTTTATCTGTGGACGCGACGGAATAAAACAGGCCTACCTTACAGGGCGGGGGCGGCTGAAGGTGCGGGCCAAGGCCTCTATCGAACAGCAGAAAAGCGGCAAAGAGGCGATTGTGATTTCCGAAATTCCTTACCAGGTAAATAAGACGAACATACTTGAAGCCGTCGCCCGCCTTGTGCAGGATAAAAGAGTTGAGGGGATTGGCGATCTTCGAGACGAGTCCGATAAAGACGGAATGCGCATTATCGTGGAATTGCGCCGGGGGACAATAGCGCAGGTAGTGCTGAACCAATTATTCAAGCATACCCAGCTCGAAGAGACCTTTGGCGTGATTATGCTTGCCCTGGTAAACAACCAACCCCGCGTGCTTAATTTAAAACAACTGCTCCATCTTTATATCGAACACCGCAAAGAGATTATTATCCGCCGCACTGCCTTTGAGCTGCGCAGGGCCGAGGAGCGGGCGCATATTTTAGAGGGCCTGAAAATTGCCCTGGCGCATTTGGATAAAATAATCAAGACTATCAGGCAGTCCAAGACCCCCCAGATTGCCCGCGAGGCCCTGATGAAGAACTTTTCTTTAAGCGAAAGGCAGTCCCAGGCTATTTTAGAGATGCAGCTGCAGAGGCTGACTGCGCTTGAACGCGATAAGATTGACCGGGAGTATCTGGAGCTGATTAAAAAGATTGAGCAGTATAAAGCAATCTTAGCCAGCGAAAAGAAGATCTTGGCAATCATAGAAGAGGAGCTCGAGGAAGTGAAGAAGAAGTTTGCCGACGAGCGAAGGACGCAGATTGTCAGTGAGGTCGAGGATTTGGAGATAGAAGACTTAATTGCCGAGGAAGACGTAATTATTACTATCAGCCACTCGGGTTATATCAAGCGCCTGCCCATAAGCGCATACAGAAAACAGCATCGCGGGGGAAGGGGCGTCGCCGGTATGGAGACCAGAGAAGAGGATTTCGTGGAACACCTTTTTATTGCCTCTACCCACGAGCATATCCTTTTCTTTACCAATAAAGGTAAGGTGTATTGGCTAAAGGTTCATGAGGTCCCTCAAGCCGGACGGCTTTCCAGAGGCAAAGCAATCGTCAACCTTCTCCAGCTGGAGAGCGGCGAGGCAATCTCCGCGCGGGTGCCGGTAAAGGAATTTGACCCGAAAAAGTTTTTGGTTCTGGTTACAAGACAGGGCTTGATTAAGAAAACCTGCCTGGATGCCTTTAGCAATCCGCGCCGCGCCGGCATTGTAGCTATCTCCCTGGAGAAAGGCGATGAATTAATAGGGGCCGCGCTTACCGACGGACAGCAGGAGATCCTTCTGGCCACCCGTCAGGGCAAGGCGGTGCGCTTTAAGGAAAAAGATGTGCGCGATATGGGAAGGTCCGCCAAAGGTGTGCGGGCGATTAGGCTGGGTAAAAAGGATGAGGTAATCGGGATGGAGATAGTTGACTCCGAGGCCAGCCTGCTGACAGTAACCAGCGGCGGTTTTGGCAAAAGAAGTTCTTTTAAAGAATACCGCCTCCAGTCCCGCGGCGGTAAGGGCGTTATCAATATTAAAGTTACCAGTAAAAACGGCGAGGTTGTCGGCCTTAAGTCGGTTACCGAACAAGATGATGTAATGTTGATTACCCAGAACGGTATGGTAGTGCGCTGTTCGGTAAAGGGTATTCGCAGCGTAGGCAGAAATTCCCAGGGAGTGCACGTAATCCGCCTGGAAGCAAAAGACTATGTATCTTCCATCGCCTCAGTAGTAAAAAAGGAAGAAGAATAGCAAAAATTAATTGTCAACTGTGAGCTGTCAACTGTCAACTGTGAACTGTGAACTGTGAACTGTGAACTAAGTCATGGCCCCATCGTCTAACCTGGTTAGGACAAGAGCTTTTCAAGCTCTCGATACCGGTTCAAATCCGGTTGGGGTCACCATCGATTCAGACACTCTTGTAACCTAAGCAGTTACAAGGGATTACATAATGTAGTTGCCCAATTCATTGGGCAAAAACGAAGGACAGTTGCCAAAAAGGGGACTGTCCCATTTTTGTCGGACACGTTCGGCAAAAACTATTTCTGTGGGATTTGTGGGTGTAGGGAGTTATGTAAGAGGTGGTAACCGAATCGAATTTTCTGAATTCTCTTGA
>CAZPSS010000120.1:0-4088 GCA_964589565.1 uncultured Planctomycetia bacterium | reverse complement strand
GCCAAGATAGGGCCGGCTTTATTTCTCGCTTATATACTGGCCTCATTTATTGCCGCGCCCACAGTATTTAGCCAGGCGGAGCTGGTTACTGCTATGCCTAAAGCCGGAGGCGACTACTTCTCTATCTCAAGGAGTATGGGTTCGGTTGCCGGGGTTATCGGGGGTTTGAGCAGTTGGTTTTCCTTAAGCCTTAAAGCTACCTTTGCCCTTATTGGTATGGCTGCTTATCTAAGATTAGTTGCCCCGCTTCCTGTAACGACTCTGGCTTTGACTCTTTGTATAACTTTTGTCATCCTTAACCTTATCGGAGTCAAACAGGCCGCCGGGACCCAGGTCATCTTGGTTTTAGGACTATTGGCGGCGCTTGCCTTTTTTATATTTTTGGGATTTCCCGCTATTCATATTGAGAGATACACTCCGTTTGCGCCTTTTGGATTCGGTTCGGTCCTTGCTACTGCCGGTTTTGTATTTATCTCTTACGGAGGGTTGACTAAAATCGCCAGCATTGCCGAGGAAGTAAGGAATCCGGCGCGCAATATCCCTTTAGGGATGCTCCTTTCTCTTGTCATTGTAGGAATTATTTACGCCTTAGTTAGTTTTGTTACCACAGGGCTGCTTGGCCAGGATATACTGCAGCACAGCCTTACTCCTATTTCCGATGCGGCCGGCAGTTTTGCCGGCATAGCCGGAACAGTAATTATGGCCGTTGCGGCCATTTTGGCCTTTATTTCTACTGCTAATGCCGGTATCCTTTCTGCTTCGCGCTATCCTTTGGCTATGGCGAGAGACAGGCTTCTCCCCGGATTTTTTGGGAAAATAAGTTCGAAGTTTTCCACGCCCCACTATTCTATACTTTTTACCGGCGCCTTTATGCTCGCGGCTATAGTATTCTTAAGGCTGGAATTACTGGTTAAACTTGCTTCGGAATTATTAATTTTGCTTTATATGTTTACAAATATTGCCGTGATCATTATGCGCGAAAGCAAAATACAAAATTATCAGCCAAAATTCCGCTCTCCCCTCTATCCGGGAATGCAAATATTGGGGATTATCGGATGTGGATTTTTGCTTGCGGAGATGGGACGGTTTATTCTGCTTTTAAGCGGCCTCTTTATTGCCGCAGGCCTTCTTTGGTATTTAGCTTATGCGGGCGTAAAAGAGCTGAGAGAATTCGGGCTTGTGCATATTATCGAGCGCATTGTCAATAAAGAATTGACCTCAGGTCAGCTATCTAAAGAGTTGAAGACAATTATCAGAGAGCGCGATGAGATTGTTGAAGATAGGTTCGACCATCTAATCAAGGAAAGCGTGGTTTTGGATTTGGAGGCCTCTTTGTCCCGGGACGAGTTCTTTAAAGAAATGAGCAGCTTCATTGCCGGAAAGTTAGGCCTGGAGCCCGAGGAGCTAACTAAGCTGTTTCTCCGCAGAGAGCAGGAGTCTCACACCATAATCAGGCCGGGGCTGGCAATTCCGCATATTATCATCGAGGGCAAGCATAAATTCAGCATCCTTTTGGCAAGAGCAAAGCAGGGGGTTGTCTTTCCTGATGTTTCAACGCCTGTGCAAGCCATATTTGTGCTTGTGGGCACACGGGACGAGCGCAATTTCCATCTGCGCGCCCTGGCAGCCATTGCCCAGATTGCCCAGGATAAACACTTTGATAAGAACTGGCTTAGCTGCCGTAACATTGAAGAATTAAGGGATATCGTTTTATTGGCGGAAAGAAAACGCTTTGAAGGAAGGTAAGCTGTGTTTACTCTCTGTCTAAAATTTTTAATTTCGGCGGCTTTTGTGGTATTTTTCGGATACAGGATTTGCATTTATGCCGATAAGATTGGCCGAATCACAAAAATCAGCCGCACTTTTATCGGCCTTGTACTTTTATCTGTGGTTACATCCCTGCCGGAATTGGCGGTTGCTATCAGCGCCGTTAAAATAGGCGCCTTGGATTTAGCTTTAGGCGACCTCTTCGGCAGCAACCTCTTTAATTTAACTATTGTTGCAATTATGCTTTTTATCTTTGTCAGGCAGCCGAAGCTTTTAACCTTCGACAGCACGCATTTGATTAGCGCAGGGATAAGCATTTTGTTGATTGCCCTGGCGGCAGTGGGAATAATCTTTTACAATTTATTTAATCCCTATATCAGCTACTCCAGCATCTTTCTTGATGTAGAGACAGTATTAATTTTAGCTGTTTACGTTTTCGGGGTATACTTGATATTTCGCAGCGAAAAAGGCAAAGCACACAAGCTTTCTGAGCCCGGGTCTGCGGAGCGCAAAAACACTTTAACGGTTTGGCTGAAATTTCTTGTTTGCGCGGCTATTTTAGTGGGTTTCGCAATTTACCTTTCTCGATTAGGCGATCAGATTGCCCGCATACCTGTGAGAGGCACAGCCCTGGGCGGCACTTTTGTGGGAGGCCTATTTATTGCCATTACTACATCTTTGCCCGAAACTGCGGTAGCTCTTTCGGCGCTAAAGTTAGGTTTTTTAGATATGGCGCTGGCCAACATCTTTGGCAGCAATATGTTCAATATGGTTATTATCTCCATTGCGGATTTAACTTTGGGAAGAAAAGTTTTATTGTCTTCTGTCGCTCCGCTTCACCTGATGACTGTGTTTTTTGTGATTATTTCCACTGCGCTGGTTACATCGGGCCTTGTTTATCGCAGCAGGCGAAAGACTCCTGCTTTGGCCTGGGACTCGGTAAGCATACTTTTTGTTTATGTTACGGCTAATCTGGTTACTTTTTATCTGAGGTAAAATGAGCTACCTTGTCTTTGCCCGCAAATGGCGGCCGAAAAATTTTGATGAAATAATTGGCCAGGAGCATATCACAACTACCTTAAAGAATGCGATTTCGCTTAAACGCGTAGCCCATGCCTATTTATTTAGCGGCCCCCGCGGAACCGGCAAGACCTCTACGGCGAGAATTTTAGCCAGGGCCTTAAATTGTGAGAAGGGCCCTACTATCTCTCCCTGCAATGTCTGTGAGTTTTGCCGGGAGATTTCCGAAGGCCGCAGTCTCGATGTTATCGAGATAGACGGCGCATCCAACCGCGGTATTGAGCAGGTGAGGCAGTTAAGAGAAAGCGTTAAGTTTGCTGCTGCCAAGAGCCGCTTCAAGGTTTATATAATTGATGAAGTGCACCAGATTACCACCGACGGCTTTAATGCTCTTTTAAAAACTCTGGAGGAGCCGCCTGCGCATGTGAAGTTTATCTTTGCCACGACGCAAGCGCATAAGGTTTTGCCGACCATCGTTTCCCGTTGCCAGCGTTTTGATTTTAAGCCGCTTTCTATTTCTTCTATCGCGGATAAACTTAAGCAGATAATTAGAGCGGAAAAATTAGAAGTTACCGAAGATGCCTTGCTTTATATTGCCCGTTCGGCGGCAGGAAGTATGCGCGATGCCGAGTCCATCCTTGACCAGCTGGTTTCTTTTTGCCGGGGACGGGTGGAGCTTGAAACTGTTACCCGGGCTTTGGGGATGGTCGGCCCGGAAGTGCTTGAGGAGATGGCGCAAAAGATAATTGCGCGCCAGACGCCCCAGGCGCTTACTTTGATACAAAAGATTATTAACGAAGGCAAAGACCTTTCCCAGTTTATGGCCGGCCTTATGGAACATTTTCGCAATATTTTAGTAACTAAAATGAGCAGCAAAAATGCCGGCAATCTCATTGATTTGCCCCAGGAATATGTCAGCCGCATTGCTGAGCAGGGCAAAAATGTAACTGTTGAGGAGCTCTTTTACATCTTTAATATTCTGGCGCGCACTCAAGAGAATTTGAAAAGGGCTCTGTCTTCCCGGGTGCTGGTCGAGATGGCTGTCGTAAGATTGACTCAGAGAGAAAACCTTTCTTCCCTGGAGCAGATTCTGGCAAGGCTTACCGGATTAGAGCAAAATTTAGCGAAGATAAAAAACAAAGAGCCCCTCGAAACGCCTGTCGAACCGCTTCCGGAAGAGCCGCTTCCCGGCAATGACGAAAACGGCATTACTAAGCAGTCTCACTGGCCGGATTTGTTGCAGACCATAAGAAAGGAAAAGATGTTTGTGGCATCTTCTCTGGAGTTGGGGAAAATAGCAA
>CAZPSS010000119.1:0-4105 GCA_964589565.1 uncultured Planctomycetia bacterium | reverse complement strand
GGCCTAAATTTATCCCCCCTTGATTTCTCAGCCTTCGGCTTCGAAATCAAAGCAGGGGGGATTAATTCGCCCCCACTGCTTCGTTTTGCTACGCAAAGCGTAGCAGCAGGGGCAAAACGGTGGGGGCTCATTAAAATGCGCAAAATCTATGCCCGGGAAATAACAAATGCGGTAGCCGGGCTTTGTATCGAAGCCAATACCAATTTACGCAGCGATGTCTATAAGGCCATTGCCGTTTCTTTGGCGCGGGAAGGCAATAAGCGCGCGCGCCGGATTCTGCGGGCTTTGCTCGACAATGCTGATTGCGCCCGCAAGTTTAAGCTGGCGATCTGCCAGGATACGGGCCTGCCCCAGGTATTTGTGCAATTGGGCCAGCAGGTTTTGCTTTGCGGAGGCGATTTCTTAAAGGCAGTCAACAAAGGTATTGAAGCAGGATACAGAAAAGGCTGCCTGCGCAGCTCCATTATTGCCCATCCCTTAAAGAGAAAAGTAAAACCGGCCGCCTTTCCCGGCGTTGTGCATATAGATATGGTAAAAGGAAGGCATATTAGTTTGACTGTTTTGCCCAAAGGCTTTGGCTGCGAAAACAAAAGTATGGTCAGGATGTTCAATCCCACCGAAAGCATAGATGCGATTAGGGGTTTTATTGTTTCTGCCGTCGAGCAGGCCGGAGCCGCCGCCTGCCCTCCTTTTATAGTCGGGGTGGGTATAGGCGGCGGAGCGGACCAGGCCGCGCTTTTAGCAAAAAAAGCGCTTCTTTGCCCGATAAACAGAAAAAATCCCGATAGGCTCCTGGCGAATTTAGAAAGAAAGTTGCTTGAAGAAATTAATCAGTTGGGTATCGGCCCGATGGGTCTGGGCGGAAAAACTTCTGCTTTGGGTGTGAATATGTTAACTTGCCCTACGCACATCGCCGGCCTTCCCGTAGCGGTGAATATTAGCTGCCACGCCTTAAGAAGCGCAACCAAGAAATTATAAGATGAAAAAGATATATACCCCCCTCATAGAAAGGTCTATCGAATCTTTAAAGGCCGGCGATGAAGTCTTGCTGGACGGCGTTATTTATACCGCGCGGGACCTTGCCCATCAAGAAATGATTCGCGCAATAAGGCAGAAAAAGCCCTTGCCTGTTTCTTTAAGAAATCAGGTAATTTACTACTGCGGGCCTACTGCGGCGTTGGCAGGAAGGGTTATCGGCTCCTGCGGGCCCACCACCAGTTCCCGTATGGATGCTTTTACTTTGGATTTGTTAAAGGCGGGGCTGAAGGGGATGATTGGTAAGGGCGCAAGAAGCCCTGAAGTTAAGCGCGCCATTAAAAAATACAGAGCTGTCTATTTTCTTGCTATTGGCGGCGCGGGGGCGTTACTTTCCACCAGAGTAAAAAAGGCCCGGGTTGCGGCGTATAAAAGATTTGGCCCGGAGGCGATATATAGATTGGAAGTAGAAAACTTTCCCCTTATTGTGGGCATTGATTGCCGGGGGAGAGATATATTAAAAGAAGGAGTTTGAACAATGCGCATAGACGGCAGGGCGAATAATAAGTTAAGGCCGGTCAAGCTCACGCGCCACTATAATAAATACGCGGAAGGCTCTTGTTTAATAGAATTAGGCGCCACGAAGGTAGTTTGCACAGCGACGGTGGAAGCGAAGGTTCCGCCTTTTCTCAAAGGCAAAGGCAGCGGCTGGATTAGCGCCGAATATGGAATGCTGCCCCGCTCCTGCGCGCAGCGTATCCCCCGGGAGGCTGCCCGGGGCAGGATAGGCGGACGCACTTATGAGATACAGAGATTGATCGGCCGCTCCTTAAGGGCGGTAGTGGACTTGAGAAAATTAGGCGAGCGCACAATCTGGATAGATTGCGATGTCCTGCAGGGCGATGGGGGCACCCGCACTGCCTCAATTACCGGCGGGTTTGTGGCTTTGACGGATTGCCTGGAAAAATTAAGAAAAGATAACTTATTCGATAAAATACCGCTTAAGGATTATGTCGCGGCCACTAGCGTAGGCGTATGCAGCGGCAAACTTCTTCTGGACTTAAGCTACAAAGAAGATTCCAGGGCTTGTGTAGATATGAATGTGGTGATGACCGGAAAAGGCAATTTTGTGGAGGTTCAGGGCACAGCCGAGGGAGAACCCTTCTCTAAAAGCCAAATGGAGAATTTATTGAGCCTGGCCCGCAAGGGAATAAAAGAGTTGATTGAGATTCAGAAAAAGGCATTAAGGTAAGCGATGAAAGAGTTAGTCATTGCGACTAAAAATCCGGATAAAAAAAGAGAATTGGCAAGGCTCCTGAAGGGGCTGGGGATAAAAGTAACTTCTTTGGATAAATATGGCGGCTGCCCCAATGTGAGGGAGGGAAATAAAAGCTTTCGGGAAAATGCTATACGTAAGGCGATGGCCGTTTCTAAATTTACCGGAAAAACAGCCCTTGCCGATGATTCCGGCCTGGAGACAGATGCCTTAGGCGGCAGGCCGGGCATCCGCTCTTCGCGTTTTGCCGGATGCGGCGCTGCCTACGATGACAATAATCGCAAACTTTTGCAGAAGCTAAAGGGCAGGAAGGCGAAGGAAAGGGGCGCGCAATTTAGATGCGTTGTGGCTGTCTGTAATTATCCAAAATTAGTCGGTACAGTAGAGGGAAAAATCCGCGGAAGGATTGCTGATACCCCGAAAGGCAGATACGGCTTTGGTTACGACCCTATCTTTATCGTTCCCGGATACGGCAAGACCTTTGCCCAGCTTAGCCCCAGGATAAAAAACAGCATCAGCCACCGCGCCCGCGCGCTGAAGAAGGCAAGAAAACTTATCGCAATGACGAAGCAGCTTACATACGGGAAAAACGCAGCAGAGGGACCTTCCAGATAGCTTCCAGGCAAATTCTTTTGGAAATCTTGGACCTGCCTTTCCGCCTTCCTTTAAAGACAATAGGAATCTCTTTAATTGCAGAGCCCTTGCGATGAATGCGGTAGGTAGTTTCTATTTGAAATACATAGCCTTCGCTGATAATAGAGTCGAGGTTTAAGTTTTTGAGCGCTTCCCGCGAGAAACACTTAAATCCGCCCGTTAAATCGCGATAGGGAAGCCTCAAGAATAACCTGGCGTAAAGGTTGGCGGCGCAGCTTAAGAACCTTCGCCATATTCCCCACTCGGTAATTCCGCCGCCCTGGATGTATCGCGAGCCCAGAATAAGGTTATATCCGGGAATATGCGCCAGAAAATCAGGCAGATATGCCGGGCTGTGCGAAAGGTCCGCGTCCATTTCAAAGACAAAATCGTAATTGTTGGCAAGCGCATATTTGAAGCCCCGGATATAGGCGCTGCCTAAACCTGATTTACTCTCTCTTTGAATTACCTTGATTCTATGATTTTTTCCGGCTAAACTTTGCGCCAGACGGCCTGTTCCGTCGGGTGAGGCATCGTCGATAATGAGGATATCACTTTGGGGCAATACCGAGTGAATACCGGCAGCCAGCTTGCGCAGGTTTTCTGCTTCGTTATAGGTAGGAATGATTATCAGCGTTTGCATTATTCCCGACTCTCAAAAGGGCAACATATAAAATAAGTGTGCCCACAGTTACGCTTGAATAAAGCTGGACAGTCTTGGCAAAAGGCCCGGTAATCTCCGGGTTTAGTATAGTATTAAAGAAAAAAGAGCCGACGAGCAGCCCTTTGGTAACTTTATCCGCGGGATTTTTATAGAGCGCATAATATAATAATACCAGATGCGGGATAGTCAGGTGTACAAAGGTGTGCTTCCAGCCAAGCGGGGAGAGAAGTATCATCAGGATAAGCACTAAGGAAATATCCGTCAAAAAGACAAAGCCCTTTTCCTCAGGCCTTGCCTTTCTGCGCAGGATAAAAATCAGAGAAAGTAAGGCCGCTGCCAGGACAAGAAAGATAATATAAACCTGCCCTTGAGTTAAGTTGAGTATGCTTATTTGCGAGTCCTTACTTAAAAATCTCATCAGGCAGCTGAGCAAAGATTGATTCTTATACCAGAAGATGTAATCAACAGGGTTCTTTTGGTGCACCAAAAGCCAGTTTTTGAGGTATCCCAGGTTCTTAGCCCAGCCTACATAGAGGGAAGGGGCAAGAAGAAAAAAC
>CAZPSS010000118.1:0-4137 GCA_964589565.1 uncultured Planctomycetia bacterium | reverse complement strand
GTCCGCGCGCATTATTTATTTCTCCTTCCTCTAAAAATATCTCTTCCTTGAGAATCGATCCCCACAATAAGAGGGAAGCCTTCTACCTGCAATTTATATATTGCCTCCGGCCCGAATCTTTTATACGCCACAACTCTGGCCTTCTTTACTCTGGTGGAAAGCAAAGCCCCGCATCCTCCGATAGCGAGAAAATAGACAGCCCTGTATTTTTTAATGGCGCGCCTTACTTCGGGGCTTCTCCCCCCTTTGCCAATCATCCCTTTAAGCCCCCTCTTTAGCAAATCTATAGTAAAGGCATCCATACGCGAAGCGGTTGTCGGGCCGCAGGAACCAATCACTCTCCGTTCTTGAGCAGGAGTAGGCCCGCAGTAATAGATTATCTGATTCCTTAAAGAAACGGGCAATTTCCTGTTCTGCCTTATTGCCTTTGCCATCTCCTGATGCGCCAGGTCGCGCGCCGTATAAATAACCCCGTCGAGTGCGACTTCATCGCCGGCCTTTAAAGACCTGATATTTCTTTCTATGAGAGGACTGTAAATCTTTTTCATCCTTATAACCGCTTTGATGCGCTCCTTAAAGCGTGGCAACTAATGTTTACCGCTACGGGCAGCCCGGCAATATGGGTGGGGTGCGTCAAGATACTTACGCCCAGGCAAGTTGTCTTACCCCCCAAACCCATCGGGCCGATACCCAGGCGGTTGATTTCCCCGAGCAGCTGCCTTTCCAACCCCGCCAGGGACCTATCCGCGCTTCTTCTGTTTATCGGGCGAAGCAGCGCTTTTTTTGCCAAAAGCGCGGCCCGCTCAAATCCGCCGCCGATGCCTACCCCGACTATAAAAGGCGGGCAGGCATCGGGCCCGGCCTCTTTTACCTTGCGAACGATAAAATCTTTAATCCTGTCTATACCTTCGGTGGGGTTAAACATCCTGAGCGCGCTTTTATTTTCGCAGCCAAAACCTTTAGGCAGAACGGTCAATTTAATATGCTTTCCCTCGACTATATCTACATCCACAACGCCGGGAGAAAATCCGGGCCTTGCCTTTCTCTTTAAAGGATGGGCAACAACGGAACTGCGCAGGCGGCCTCTTTTATATCCCTGCTCAATTCCTTTGTTTAGCGCCTTTAAAAAGTCGCCTCCGCAAATCATTACCTCCCGGCCCAATTCCACAAAGACCTGGGGGAGGCCCGTATCCTGACAAATCGCCAGGTTAAACTTGCGGGCGCAATCGGCATTATCGAGCAGGGCCTTTAGAATCCTGCGCGCCCGGCTATTGTCTTCGCGGGCCAAAGAAAGGGCAAGTGCCTTTTGCACGTCGCTGCGCAAATTGGTATTGGCCTCGATGCAGAGTGCGGCTGTGGCCTCTGTGATTTCCCGGGTATGGATTTTTCGCACTTTATTTTACTCCTGTCATTCTATGCAGCTGCGGAATGACCTCCACGCGAGGCAAATACCGGGAGCAATATTTTTGTAAAGACCTTGTTTTTGCCAGAAGCTCCCTGCCCAACTCAAAAAAATTGGGCTGCAAAACCACGGGAACCTTTTTTGCGCGCAGTTTCAAAATCAGACCGACGGCCTGCTTTAAATCCTCGAGCTCGGTTGATGAGCAAATCACCATCTTAACAAACACCTCTTTTTTCAAAGCCAATTTCAAGAACCTGCGATGCTCTCTCCAATATTCGCCCATCCCCGTGGAGCTGGGCAACTTAAAATCCATAGCAATAATGTCGATGTCTTCGATAAGGCAGGAAAGCTCATCAGCCAATATGCCGTTGGTTTCCAGATACGTAGTGAGCCCGTCGTATTTAATCAATCTTAAGAACTCTTTTAAAAAATCCTTTTGCAGCAGAGGCTCTCCCCCTGTAAGGCAAAGGGAGTGGTAAGGCTGGGTAAACCTCTTAATCCGGCGATATAACTCCAGGGGGCTATATTTATCGTAGGCAGTCAAGCGGGTATCGCAAAAGCGGCAAGCGCACTTACAGCCGTAGAAACGCACAAAGACCTGGGGGCTCGCCGCATATACCCCCTCTCCCTGAAGGCTGAAAAATATATCGGCAATCTTTGCTTTCTTCATACCAGGGGGTCCTGCGCCCCTGCCTCTCTAAAGCCTTTTGCGCGCAAGCGGCAGGAATCACAAGCGCCGCAAGGCTTCCTCCCGCCCCGATAGCAAGACCAGCTGAGTTCATAGGGCACGCCCAGGCTCTCTCCCAATTTAATAATTTCGGACTTCGTCTTATCGATTAAAGGAGTAAAAATGCGGATATCCTTATTCTTTATACCCGTCTTTGCGGCATTCCTGAAAGCGCGGTAAAAACCGGGCCGGCAATCGGGATAGCCGGAAAAATCTACTGCATTTGCCCCGATAAATACAGCCTTCGCCCTTATTGCCTCTGCGCAGGAAAGGGCAAAACTTAAAAAGATGATATTTCGCGCCGGCACATACGTCGAAGGGATGCCCCGGCTTCGTCCGGGAATTTTACGCCCCGGCTCGATTAGGCTTGAGCCCTTCCAGGGCAAATTAATTTTACAGGCCAGAAATTTAGCTCCCGCTCTGCGCGCTATCTTTTTTGCCGACTCAATTTCCCGAAGGTGCCTCTGTCCGTAATCGAAGACTAAACAATAAGGAGTGAAACCCTCTCTTTTCGCCAGATAAAGGCAGGTGGCGGAATCTATGCCCCCGGATAACAAAACAACCGCTTTTTTTGACAAACTTAAGTCTCTTCTTCGCTAAAGCTCGCCTGCGAACTCTCTGTTTCCCACACCGAAACCTTCCTCAGGATAAGGCCTTTGGCTTTAACCGACTTTTTTAAATTATAATAAATGAATTCGGCAATCTTCTCGGAAGTGGGATTGTTTTTCTTAAAGGGCTTGAGTTTATTCAAACAGGTGTGGTCCAGCCCGTTAAGGACCTTTTGCAGTTTTTTCTTCAGCTCTTTAAAGTCGCAGGCTATAGAAAGGTTATTCAGCCGAAGGGTCACTACTTCTGCCTCCACTTTCCAGTTATGGCCGTGGAGTTTCTCGCACCTGCCCCGATAGCCGCGCAGATTGTGAGCGGCGCTAAAATAAGAGCGCACCTTTATCGCATACATTTCTTGCTATACCTTCTCTACAAACTCTATTTTTTTGCCTAAAAACCTTCTGCCTGTTTTTCTAAACCGCTCCGGCTCGTCGGATACGAAAAATCTGTATCCCGGCAAACCCGAGGCGCGCCTGCGGCGCAACCCATCTCCGGTTAACATCCTTTTTGCCTCCAGGGCCGCCTCTTTTGCCGAATCCACAAATTTTATTCTTGCGCCCACTGCCTTTCTGATCATCTTTTTAAGCAAGGGGTAATGGGTGCAGCCCAGAATCAAAGTATCGATATTTTTCCTGCGCATCGGGCCTAAGTATCTGCGGGCAACCTTTAGCGTTACCTCATCATTTGTCCATCCTTCTTCGGCTAAAGGGACAAAAAGAGGGCAGGCCTGCGCAAAAGATTTACATCCGGGGCCTATCTTTCTGATTTCGCGTTGATAACAGCTGCTTCCTATGGTAGCCCGCGTCCCGATAATCCCTATGCGCCCCGCGGGCGTTATCCGCACGGCCTTTTCAACCGCCGGCCTGATTACTCCCAGAATCGGGACTTTAAATCTCCTTCTTAACGCGGGAAGGGCAAGGCTTGAAGAAGTATTGCAGGCTACGATAATAAATTTGACGCCGAATTTAAGCAAGAGTTTTACGTTCTCTAATGAAAATTTAATTACTGTCCGGGCGGATTTATTTCCGTAAGGCAGCCTTGCCGTATCTCCGAAATAGACTATTTTTTCATCGGGCAGCTCTTTAATAATCTCTCTGACTACGGTCAGCCCGCCAATCCCCGAATCGAATATCCCTATAGGCCTGTCTCTTTGCGCCATAATTAATGACGCGCCGCGCGCCCTTGTGTATAGTTACGGTTATATTGAATAACGCCTTTGGCAATTCCCTCGGCGATTCTATCCCGGTAAGAGGAGCTTTTTAACTTTTTTTCCTCGCGGAGGTTGCTGATAAAACCTACCTCGACCAAAACAGCCGGAATATTCGTTTTTAAGACCTGGAAGCGCGCCGGCTTTGCGCCCCTGTTTTTCCGCGACAACTTCCTGCTCAGGCTGTGGGAGATG
>CAZPSS010000117.1:0-4200 GCA_964589565.1 uncultured Planctomycetia bacterium | reverse complement strand
GCCGGGAGGAAGTGCTGAAAAGAAATCCCGAGGTAATTGTCCTGGTTACGATGGGTGATGTTACGGCAGGAGAAAAGGCCTATTGGGAAAGATTCAAAGATTTAAAGGCAGTAAGGCTTAATAGGATATACGTTGTCGACGCCGATAAAGTCTGCCGGCCTACACCGGTGAGCTTTTTAGCGGGATTGCAGGAAATAGCCGGACTTTTGCATCCGGAATTACCAGGAGCAGTCCTTGAATAAAAAACATATTTCGACATTTACTTTACTTATCCTGCTCTTGGGGCTTAGTTTTGTTTTCTCAAATTTGGCCGGAGGAAGCAGTCTAAAGTTTACAAAGGCTATATATTACCTTTTCCATCCGGCTTCCTCAGGGATAGAAAGAGACATTATCTGGCAGATCCGTTTTCCCAGGGTCGTCTTAGCATTGCTTGTAGGCGGGGGGCTTGCTTGCTGCGGAGCCGTATTTCAGGGGCTTCTGCGCAATCCCTTGGCCGAGCCATACACTTTGGGTATTTCAGGCGGAGCGGCCTTAGGGGCAACGCTGGGAATCGTTAGCGGTATTTCGGGTATTTGGCTGCCTCTCTCTGCCTTCTCCGGCAGCGCCTTAAGCATATTTTTAATATATACTATCGCTTCTAAGAAGCGCTTTTCCAATCCTACCTTAATTTTAGGGGGAGTTATTTTGAGCTTTTTGTTTTCTTCCCTGGTGCTTTTAATATTTGCTATTTCCAGGGCAGAGGATGTCCATGGAATAATTTTCTGGCTGATGGGCGACCTTTCCTCAGCGCAAATTTCTTTAATAAAGCTCATATCCTTTTTTATTCTTCCCGCCATCGCTTTGCTCTTCATCTTTTCCCGTGACCTCAACATACTCACTTTAGGAGAGGAAAAGGCCATTCATCTGGGCGTCAATTCAGCGCAGGTTAAAAGAATACTTTTTATTGCCGCCTCCTTTATTACGGGCGCCTGCGTAGCCGCTTCCGGAATAATCGGTTTTGTAGGGTTGCTCGTTCCCCATTTTATGCGAAGGATTGTCGGCGTTGACCATCGCCTGCTTCTGCCCGCTTCCTGTATAGCCGGAGCAATCTTCCTTATTCTTTGCGACACCTTAGCACGCACTATTATCCGTCCTTTGGAACTGCCGGTGGGAGTAATAACAGGGCTCTTTGGCGGAATATTTTTCTTAAGTTTTTTAATAAAATCCAAACACTGGGAAGTCTTTTAGATGGATATATTGAAGGTTCAGGATTTATTATGCGGGTACGATGGTAAAGCCGTTATTAAGGATGTATCTTTTTCCGTAAAAGAAGGGGATTTCTTAGGGATAATCGGTCCGAATGGGGCAGGAAAGACCACTCTTTTTCGGGCAATAACCGGGGTATTAAAACCCCGGCAGGGAGCTATCTTGTACAAAGCTCGAGAGGTTTATAAGATTCCAGCGCGGGACTTCGCTCGCGAAGTAGCTGTTATACCGCAAATTCTGGAAATACCCTTTGCTTTCACTGTAGCAGAATTCGTATTAATGGGCCGCTTTCCCCACGTTGATAGATTTGAAACATTTAAAGAGCGGGATTATAAAATTTTAGAAAAAGCGCTTACTTTAACAGATATGTTATCTTTCAGCAAGCGAAAGACAGCCGAATTATCAGGAGGAGAGAGACAAAGAGCAATCCTGGCTCAGGGCCTTGCTCAAGAACCTCATCTTTTGCTGCTGGATGAACCGACAGCGCATCTGGATATTGCCCACCAGGTTCAGATTCTAGATTTGGTTAAGAGGTTGAATAAAGAAAAGAACCTGACCGTAATTGTAATCTTGCACGATTTAAACCTGGCCAGCAATTATTGCCAGCGGCTAATCTTGCTTAAGGAAGGAAGGATATCTAAAGAAGGCTCGCCGCAAGATGTCCTTACCTATCAAAATATTGAGGATGTTTATAAAACAGTGGTGGTGGTAGAAAAAAACCCTATCTCTTCTAAACCCTATATCTTGTTAGTTTCGGAAGAAGAAAGACAAAAGAAAGCAGAAAAATGATAAGGTTGTTGCCGAAGGCAATTTTCTTGATGTTGGCGCAGGCTTTGGTTTTGGTTGGTTTTGGAGGTATTTGTGCGGGGGAGAGCAGTGAAGACTCTGCAACTAAATCTACGGATTTAGGCTCAATAGTAGTAACTGCCTCAAGAATAGGGAGAAAGTTATCAGAGGTTTCTTCTACCGTAAATATTATTACTGAGAGTAAGATTGCAGATTCGAACGCAGAAAGTGTTCCGGATTTATTAAAAGATATAGAAGGTATTTATATGTATGACTCTTCCGGTGTGGGAACGGCGGGCAGAATAAATATGCGAGGGTTCTGGGGAGGTATGTCCACGCATCAATTGATACTCATAGACGGAATACCGCAGAACAAAGGTAAAGATAAACTTGTAGATTGGGATTTAATTCCTCTGGATAATATTGAGAGAATAGAAGTGCTAAGAGGACCTGCCTCCTGTCTTTATGGCGACAATGCAATGTCCGGGGTAATTAATATTATTACCAAAAGACCAGCTCTCACTGCTGAGGCTAAAATATCCGCTTCTTACGGAAGTTTTGATACCGAGAACTATAAAATTTCTACTTCGGGGAGCCTTAAGAGGATTGGTTATTACTTAGGCGCAGGCAGAAAGTCAACTGATGGCTTTCGCAGGCATTGTGATTATGAGAATATGCATTTGAATGGAAAGATTGACTTTTTAATTGACCCCACCCAGGACTTAAGGCTGTCTTTAGATTACCATGAAAAAGAAAGAGGCGCTCTCCCCTGGGCCTTAACAGAGGCTCAGATTGAAGAAGACAGGCGCCAGGCAAGGCCAGGGACAGAGAACGACAAGGAAGAGGCTAAAAAGGCTGATTTAGGGATAACCTACCATAAAGATATAGGTGAAATTTCCAATATGGAGGGGACGTTTTATTATAGATATGAAGATAGCGAGGCCTTTTATACCAGCGGCTCTACAGGTAGTTCCACAAAAGAGCAACTGGGAGAAGAAGATACCTATGGTTTAGTTCCGCGTTTGAATATAAATGCAGAGATTTTTGGGAGGGAACATTCTTTCATTACAGGAATTGATTTAGAAAGAAATGATTTTGATTATGAAGAATATACAGCGCCATATCAGATAAGGGGTAACATTCGCAAGGATTACAAGGTTAAAAGAGACAAAGTCGGACCCTATATTCAGGATGAGCTCAAAATATTTGACCCCCTCAAACTTATATTAGGGATGCGCTATGATTTAATAAAGTTTGACTTTAGCGACCGTAAGGAAGAAGACAATTCCAGGAAAAGAAAGATGTCTAAAATAACCCCCAAGTGCGGCATAGTATATGCCTATCGGGAAGATGCTAATCTCTACGCAAGTTACAGTCAGGCCTTTAGAAGCCCCACGCTGGGCCAAATGTTTACTTACGGAAGTTTCTCAAACCCCGACTTAAATCCTGAAGAAGCGGCAAACTATGAAGTAGGATTACGCCATCGGTTCAATGATTACTTACGCGCAAATATTAGTCTATACCGGATGAAACTGGATAATGAGATTTGGTATGATAGTGCCGACCGTATGTACAAAAATTATGGCGAGACTTCCCATAATGGGGTAGAGGCAAGTTTAGATTTCAAGATTGTGGAAAGTCTGGGCGGCTTTGCTAATTATACTTACACCAGGGCCAAAAACGAAAGCGGGGATTATCAGAATAAGTATCTAAGCAACATCCCCATACATAAGGGCAGTTTTGGAATGAATTTTGAGACCAATTTCGGGCTGAAGGCAAATGTAATCCTCAGCAGAGTCGGCAGTTGTTATATAGATTCAGCCAATGATAATAAACTTTCCGGCTATACTACGGTAGATACAAAACTCAGTTACGGGTATAGAGGCTGGTCGCTGTTCTTGGCGGCGGATAACCTTCTGGATAAAGAATATAACTCTTATGGTTTTGTATCAAGCGGAGTGAAAAAATTCAGTCCGGCTCCGCAAAGGACATTCACTTTTGGGATAGAAGCGGAATTTTAGGCAAGTTTTGTTCTGGTACAGGAAAGTATATAGCGGATACCACCCGCTCAAAATGGGCGGGTTTTTTCTTATCGGCCATAAATGGGCCTTCCAGGATAGTGTAAAATATTATGGGCACTTTTAACGCGTCATTGCGAACCTTGCGAAG
>CAZPSS010000116.1:0-4208 GCA_964589565.1 uncultured Planctomycetia bacterium | reverse complement strand
TTTATCGTCCACCATATCGCATTTGTTCAAGAATACCACAATCGAGGGTACATTAACCTTGCGGGCTAACAGGATGTGCTCTCTGGTCTGAGGCATCGGGCCGTCACTTGCGGAGACTACCAATACCGCCCCGTCCATCTGGGCGGCGCCGGTAATCATATTCTTGATGTAGTCGGCATGCCCGGGGCAGTCGATGTGGGCGTAGTGCCTGGCATCGGTCTGGTATTCTACGTGGCTGATGGCAATAGTCAAGCCGCGTTCTTTTTCCTCAGGGGCGTTGTCGATAGACTCGTAAGTTCGGACATCAGCCATACCCTTCTTGCTCAAGACCATGGTTGTCGCGGAGGTCAGGGTGGTCTTGCCGTGGTCCACGTGGCCGATGGTGCCGACGTTTATATGCGGTTTGGTGCGTTGGAAGATTTCTTTAGCCATTTTCGTTTGCCTCCTTTTTAATGCTGATTAGTAAACCAATTAGCAGTTACTAGTTACCGGTAATGGAGCCCTCGACCGGGATTGAACCGGTGACCTCGTCCTTACCAAGGACGTGCTCTGCCAACTGAGCTACAAGGGCCGATTAACCAGGCCCCACAAACTTTATATAAAAATGTCTCTTGAGGTCTTTCCGTTACCGTTAAGCTCCAGGGCGCGGTCGTTTAACCACTTATCTAAAGTCTCCTTAGGAAATCTCCAACATTTGCCCATCTTTACTGCCGGAATTTCGCCGGCTCTCGCCTTTCTATAGATGGTATCAGGAACCATATTCAAGTACTTTGCCACCTCATGCACAGTCATAATTCTGCCCATATAAACCACCTCCCAATAAAAGGAAATTCCGCTTCGCAAAAATTTTGGCGGCTAAGTTTAATTCCGGCCAATATTTGAAAAGGGAGGGCAACTAAATTGTGCTCAGGGTAGTTTAGATAGAAAATAAATATAACATAAGATAGGTGCCTTGTCAAGTGTTTTTTTGTACTTTTTTGTGGTTTTCTGGACAAAGCAACAGGCGTGCCAAAGCGGAAAAAATTGGAGCGGGCAACGGGATTCGAACCCGTGTAGGTAGCTTGGAAGGCTACTGCACTACCACTGTGCTATGCCCGCGTGATGGTGGGCAGGGAAGGATTTGAACCTCCGTAGTCCTAAGACGCCAGATTTCAAGTGCCCTTAAGTTACCTTAAGGCTTGGACTATCTCATCACCATAGCTTCCTGTTGTAAACAGGTTGTAGCTTTAGGTGGTGGGCGCTTTAGTCTCTGCACCTTCCCTGCTTTCTCAGCAGGGCTTGGCTCAGGATTGCCCTCGATGTATTTTGATGTCAAGGGTTTCCCTGAATTCACCCACTTTTCCATCTCGTCTTTCGACGGGACGCTGCAATTGTTACAGTCTGGTGCGTTTGGCCACTCCGCCACCTGCCCCTAACAAAGACATTTTATACTCACTAAGCCAAGACTTTATGCATTCTAATAGCCTTTTATCATTATATCTAACATGGATTAAACCATAAGGCATTCTTCTGTCTTTTAAATGCGGGTTGACTTTTCTAATATAAGGTTTAATAAATTGAGATTCGGGCACTCCCGTTACTTTACTCCAGTAACTTTTTAATTCATCAATATTTTGGTCAGAAAATGCGTACAGATAAATACGAATCCTGCTTTCAGCTATTCCGCAAATCTCACGCAAGAATCTTAAGAAAATCTTTATCATTTGTGGGTCGCTGTTGGCAAAATCGACAGTAGCTCTCTCCTTTGCCCCTTCAGCCCAATATAACATGATTCCCGCAATCCGTAATTTTTCTTCCTCCGGAATTAGATTCCCTTTAATTTTAAATTGTGGCTTATTCTTATAAGCTACGTAATTAGCCTCTGTGCCAGTTCGCCGAGGAATGCTATTCTTTTTCATCCTTTCGTAAATTGACATTGAGGATTTACCTAACTTCTTTGCTATTTGAGGAATTGAATATTCTTCTTCCCAGTAAAGTCTTTTAATTTCATCGAAGTCAATATTTCGGCTTGCGGATGACGGTTTATTAAACGACGTATTCCACCTAATACCAGCAGCTCTCATTTTTGCAATCGTTTCTCTTCCCTTCGCTGCCGCCTCTAATTGTTTATCTCCTAAAGCCCGTCTCTGTTCAGGTCCCAGCTTTATACCATGGCACCACAGGCTAATGCTGTTTTTCGAGACGCCATTCACCCTCTGCATAATCTCTCTATAGGAGAAACCATGGCTTCTCAACTCTCTAACTCTGGTCTGTTCTACTACCTTCGCTTTCATTTTATTAAAGATTACTTCTTTTTGCCTTTCACTATATCAGAATCAGGCCTAAAACCCAACAATTTTCTTTAAAAAGATTCAATTTTTTTCTTAAATAGTGCCTCGCGCCCCCCTCAGCCATCTGCTCATAACATTCGAGCTCACCTGCTGGTAGCCGACGCCGAAAGGCGGCGGGTAACAGTCAGGTGCAGCGCGTTGTTAGGCAAGATGAATTCTCCAAAACCCTTCATATCCTTCTTCTCTCCAATATCCATCAAGAATTTCTGCTTCAGAAAATCTATGCAGACTTGCTTCTCCCTGTTTTTCTGGACACTTCAAAAGATAATGCCCTTGACCTTTTTCCTTTCCTTTGTAAAGAACTATTCCTCGCTCATCTTTATAGTCTACTACAATTTCATCTCCCTCAAGCTTCACTTGACAATCTTGCCTTTTATAAACAGGGGTTTTGTCCTCATACACCGAAACCATTTTAGAATTTAAGAATACTGACATTTCTTGATCTCCTAATTATTGGCCTAACAATTAATAGACGAAGTTCGTATTTTCTGTTAATAGCATAGAAATGCGTATTGCGTATAATATAGGAATTTTGTCATTTCTCTCTACATCTGCAACATTGGACGGTTTCGCTAAGTTATGACGATTTTTATTCTGGAGCCGGTGGAGGGAATCGAACCCCCAATCCAAGGTTTACAAAACCCTTGCTCTACCATTAAGCCACACCGGCGTTGATAGTCTAAAGTATTGTTTTAAATGCAGAAGGCAATTTTTCTAATATATCGGTAGCAATTAAGCTAATCCGACCTTTCTCTTTTGCTGCAATATCACCTGCCAAACCGTGAATATACACCCCCAGTTTTGCCGCTTCAAAAGCACTCATCCTCTGACCTAAAAATGCGGCAATTATACCTGTTAAGACATCACCGCAGCCAGCAGAGGCCATTCCCGGATTTCCTGTTTCGTTAATAAATATTTTTCCCTTGGGATCAGCAATTACAGTGCGATATCCTTTCAATACCACTACAACATTATACTTTTTGGCAAAGTCTTTCGCAATCCTGGTGCGATTCTTTTGCACTTGCGCAATGCTCAAATTCAGGAGTCTGGCCATCTCGCCGGGATGGGGCGTGATTACAAGTTCAGCCTTAAGGTTGTGAAGGACTTCTAGTTTTCCAATCAAAGCGTTAATGCCGTCGGCATCTAAAACCAAAGGTTTAGTAACAGATAATAATAACTTATGCACTAATTTCTGGGTTTGATAATTTCTGGAAAGACCGGGGCCAACTGCCAGTGCATCGATCCCGGGCAAAATTTTATTAATCTGGGGAAAGGCCTTAAGGCCCGGGGTCAACCCTTTAGTTTCCGCAAGCGGCCTGGTCATCACCTCTGTAAGCTTAACTTCCATTATCGGGTTTAAACTCTCGGGGATGCCCAGAGTTACCAGGCCGCTGCCCGACAGAAGAGAGGCCTGGCTTGTAAGATACGCAGCCCCGGTCAAACCATAGGAACCCGCCAAAATAAAAACATGGCCGTAGTCGCCTTTATGCGAGTCGGATTTTCTCGCAGGCATCAATCCCTTAAACTTTCTTTTCGGCATAGAGTTCATAAGAGCTATTTTGTCAGAATCACAGAAGCAACGGCATATTTACGGGTATGAGAAGCGCTGATAATTATTTGTCCGAGTTTGCGCCTCTCCTTAACTTGTTTAAAATTACCATAAAGATTAACATAAGGCCTGCCGCTTCTATCGTTGGAAACCTCGATATCTTTCCAGCTGCCCAGATATTTTTTCCTATAGTCGCTAAAGGCCTTAATTAAGGCCTCTTTTATGGCAATGCGCGCAGCTAAATGTTCCGCTGTAGACCTCTTGGCATTTGCATAAGCCAATTCTTTTTCAGTAAAGACCTTATTTAGAAATCTATTCTTCCACTTATC
>CAZPSS010000115.1:4001-4237 GCA_964589565.1 uncultured Planctomycetia bacterium | reverse complement strand
CAAAGAAAAGCGTATTTCCCTTGATGACTTTGAGAAGCAACTAAAAGAGGATTTGCCTTGAAGAGAAACAAGTTCAAACTAACCCAGAAAGAAATTAAAGCCATTGAGGCATACGAAGCTCTGCTTATTGAAAAATTCCCCAAGCGCCTGCGCAAAATCATTCTTTTTGGCTCCAAGGCTAGGGGCGATTTCCGCAGGGCTTCTGACGTAGATCTGCTAATAGTTGTCTCAAAGAA
>CAZPSS010000115.1:0-3991 GCA_964589565.1 uncultured Planctomycetia bacterium | reverse complement strand
TTATCACCTGTTACCGTGGAAGAAAAGTTCTTTAAACACTGGTCGCCTTTATTGGAACATATTAAGAAAGACGGAATATCTCTATGGACAAGCAAAAAGGCAAAAAAGAGTATGTAAGGTTGAGGCTGGGTTTGGCCAAGGACAAAATCAGGGTAGCTAAAATTCTGCTCAAGAATGCCGCCTATCGAGATGTTGTGTCTAAGGCCTATTACTCCATTTTCTATGCTACTAAAGCATTTCTTCTGGCGCACGGGCAAGACCCGCACACCCATAAGGGTGTAGATATTGTTTTCAGGGAGTTCTGCACCAGGCATAAACGGCCTAAAGAGACTTACGCCAAGATACTCTCTGTGATGCGTGAACAAAGGCTGGATGCCGACTACCAAGAAAGAGCCGTTATTACCAAACAAGACGCCCAAAAAGCTATTACTATGGCTAGCGCCTTTTTTAAAGAGATTCAAGCCTTGATCAAGTAGATGGATACCGAAACGCCAGCCAACTATTCTCATAATCAACAAAATCCATAAATAAACTCCCCATCCTGTCTGTTGTAGGCCAGTAAATCCACCTAAGCCCTGCCCAAAGGCTGTTTCGGCAACAAAAGATAAGGCTATAAATCCAAAAAGCAGACTTTTCAACCCTCGCTTGCTGACTCCTTCAGCGCCGCCTGCGCCGCGGCGGCGGACCGAGGCGTGAACAGGACTTATTAAGGCAATTCTGCCTTGACTTCTATGAGAAAATAAGGTATACATAATTATGGAAGCGATAATAATAAGCGTTAAATTGGAGGCAAATAATGATAAAATTGCATGAAGAGTATGTTGTGAATGAGAAAGGGAAATGCTCTGCGGTAATATTGAGCATAAAAGAATACCGTAAACTTCTTGGGCTCTTGGAAGATTTAGCAGATAGCCAATATATAAAAGAACACCGCAAAGAAAAACATATACCACTTGATGAGTTCTTAAAACAGCTCGAGGTAGAGAAGGTTGTATAAAGTTTTTGTTAAGCAATCCGCGCAAAAGCAAATCCGCTCTCTTCCCAAAAAGGAAATTCCTGCCATTACCAGCTCCATCAGCGCCCTTTCTGGAAATCCACGGCCGCAAAATTGCAAGAAACTTACCGGCACTATCAATCAATATCGCCTGCGCAAAGGCCATTACCGCATTCTTTACACGCTTGAAGACAGAACTAAAGAAATTTTCATTTTTCGCGTGCGCCATCGCCGCGATGCTTATCGCTAAAAATCTACGCAAAGCCCGCCAAACACGAGCAGGCAACCGGCTTAAATCAGGCAAAAATACGCTAAGGAATCCAGGGCGAACGTGCTTATTTTGTACAGCGCCGCCTGCGCTGGCGGATGCTGCGTTGTCGGCAATAGATAAATGGTCGCTGTCCCTATTTTCCGGTGCAACCTCCCAAACAATTTGCTCTAACGCTCCTTGTTCATTCTTGCCTGCCGCCCTTGCCCCAGTGCCTTGTTCACTCGCTTCAGCTTTTTTCCTACTCCTTGCGCCGCCTATTGGATTATCATGGTAAAATACCTGCTGTACTCCATAACCAAATAAGCTCCGAGGGCTCATCTGCGCCTTAAATATCCCTTTCCCCGCACCTAACATCGTCTCCGGCAAGGCGCATCTGGGGCGGAAATTAGTATTAATTCCAGGTAAATTATCTTGACTTATTATTTGAGGTGTGTTATTTTGTGGATTGGAGGTTGAAGTATGCATAACGGAAGAATCGTCATTAACCCGGAAATTAAATTCGGCAAACCCTGTATCAAAGGAACTCGCATCGCAGTAAGTGACATCCTTAACCTTATTGCCGCCGGATACAAACTGGAAGATATTCCCAACCAGTATCCCCAAATAACCAAAGAGGATATTATCGCGGCTATTGAGTATGCCTCTGATTTTATGGAACATCCCAGTCAAGTAATTTCTTCTTCCTAAATGGTTATTTTTACTGACCAATGCGTCCATAAGGACGTCCTCTCTGCCCTGAAAGAGGCGGGGTTCAAAGTCATCTCCACTGAAGAAGCCAATTTGCAAACCGCCACTGATAGCGCTATTTACAATTACGCTATTAAGAACGGCTGCATTTTGCTCACTTTCGATAGAGACTTCGGGAACATCTTGAGGTTTGACATCCCTCACTCTTTTGGCGTGGTCGTGGTCTATATTGAAGATATGAACAAAGAAGAAATTATAAAGAACACTGTTGAGGTATTCAACAATTTCAGCGGGCCTAAGCTCAAAGGAAAGCTTTTTATCGTTGAGAAGAACAGAATCCGCATCTGGCCTAAATAGCCATTTTCGCTCCCCCCTTACCCCCACCACCAGCGGCAAAAAGCAAGTTGCCTGCGCCAGGCCACCCGCACCTACGCGGTGCAAGAGGCCAAGGAAGAACGCGGCCACTAAAACTACCGATATAACCCCTAAAATTCCCAACAGCGCCATTGAGCCGAGGGTGCCTTTTGGGAAATCGCGTCTGAAATTTCGCCTTTGCCCTGCGCCGGGGCCGTTATCCGGCAGGGTACACTGTCCCGATTGGATTGAGAAATGGCGTGCTTCTATGTTGACATTTCTTTCTGATAATGGTATAGTTCTGACTGGAGGATAAGAATAATGAAACGAGATATTGAGGAAGCTAAAAGAAGGCTGCAAAGACTTAGAGAGTCGATTGCTAAAAAGCCCTCCCCATTCAAGGGAATGACTCTTGAGCAAGCCATCAGGAAAATGCGTAAGGTCAGGGAAAAACTCTGGGAAGAAAAGTATGCGCTTCATTCTGGACACAAATGAGTTTATCGCTGGCGTAGGCAGCGTAAGAAATCCCGCTTCAGAAGCCCTGCTCAATTTGCTTATTGACTCCTTTCCTAAACATACAATACATTTACCTAGAACAATAATTAATGAGCTAAGGGGCAACTTGTCTCCTGTCGTGTTTTCAGAACTAATCAAGGTTATCCAGCCTATAGTCAGTATTGATGAGGATATTGTCGTTCCTTTTGAGATTGCTACTAAATACGAAGCTATGGGTCTCAAACCGGCTGACGCCTTCATTGGCGCTTTTACTGAATACATTGATGCCGATGCCCTTGTAACTGAAAACCGCCATTTTCTCTCTCGCAAAGCTAATCTTCCCTTTAAAGTCCTCACTGCCGAAGCCTGTCTTAAAGTTTTGGGTAAATAACTGCCCGAGATATTCTTTACACCCCGCCAAACACGAGCAGGCACACCACTTAAATCAGGCAAAGATAGTTTCAAGAATCCTGGACGAACGTGCTTAATCTTTACGGCGCCGCCTGCGCCGCGGCGGTCAGGGGAACTTAACCTTTCTTCGCTCAACTCCTTATCCAGGATTTCTAGCGCAGAAAGGTCAACGCCCACTACTCTGTAATACCCGCTCTTATTATCTCCTTCAAATAAAGCCTTCTCCAATGTAACAGAGTATTCTTTTGGTATCCCAGGTATAATTAAGAAGAAATTTTGTATTTTAACGGGCGTTTTAAAATTGCGGCTAAACTCAACGAATGTGCCTGCATGGAATATAAAATCACTGGCATCCGCAGCATCTGCGCAGTTAAGGCTTTCAAATTCTATGCATCTTTTGTAATATAATATTTGAAAGAATTTTCTTATTCCGTTTTGATGCCTGACAAAAAAGTTATGAAAATCTTTGGCGGATTCTATCGCCTCATTCATACCTATGGTTTTAGCTTTCTCCAACTTAGCGTATTTATCCTGTAAATCTCTAATAGCTTTCCAGCTATCTGTTAAGATAACTTTTTCCCTTTCAGTTAGTCCCGCATGCTGAAGATTCACCCTCCTTGTCTTACCTATTTTTCCACCTGCGCAACAATTAAGACATTTAGATAAGAGCGCTGTCATTAGCAATAAAATTATGGAGCCGGCTATTATTATAAGCGTTTTCAGCCAGTTGCTTTTATTACTTTTGGATAATTCACAACTTTCTTTGTCCAGCGCTTCAT
>CAZPSS010000114.1:0-4255 GCA_964589565.1 uncultured Planctomycetia bacterium | reverse complement strand
GTGCGCCACAACACCCTGGCCAAAAAAGGTAGTCTTGCGGGCCTGATTTGTGCGGTCAACGAACTGGTCGGCAAGCACGAAATCCTGCGGCTTTACTTCCTCTTTAAGGCTGCCTACAGCAGAGACAGAAATAATCCTTTCTACGCCCAATTTTTTCATTGCGTAAATGTTGGCCCGGTAGTTGAGTTCGCCGGGAAGAATTTTATGGCCTCTGCCGTGACGGGGTAAAAAGACAATCTCTTTACCCTCTAAATTACCTGACATAAACTCATCAGAAGGGCTGCCAAAGGGTGTATCTAAGTGAATTCTTTCTATGTTCTTTAGTCCCTCTATATCATAAAGACCACTGCCACCGATAATGCCGGTCCTGCTCATCGCCTCTGCCCCATCTCTTTAGATCTTTTGGCTGCCGCCTTAAAAGCCAAAACTAAAATCTTATCCAGGCCTTTTTTTCTAAACACATTAAAAGCAGCCTCTGTAGTTCCCCCCTTGGAGCTCACCTGCTTCCTTAAAATTTGCGGGCTCGCCTTACATTGATTCATCAACACAGCACTTCCCAAAGCCGTCTTTGTTGCCAGTCTTCGGGCAATATGGCCGGGGATACCCAGTTCCTTTGCTGCCTCAATCAGCTTCTGTACCAAATAAAAGAAATAGGCCGGTCCTGAGCCGCTTATAGCAGTCACTGCATCCATCAATTGTTCTTTTACTTCTACTACTTCGCCAATACAGGAGAAAATAGACACAGCAACTTTTTTATCTCTTGCCGTTGCGTATTTACCTGAAGATATCGCCGATATCCCAAGAGATACGAGTGCGGGCATATTCGGCATCACTCTTACCACCGAAACCCTCCCTAAACGTTTCTCCAGCCTTCTCGTCGTGAGCCCGGCGCAAATAGAAATCAGCAGTTTCCCTTCCAAAGGCAAAAGGGCATCTTGAAGAACTGCATCCACATCCTGTGGTTTTATAGCGCAAATAATTACGCCGCACTTTTTAATGAGCTCGCTGTTTGAACCGCTAACGCCGACTTTAAACCTTAAACGCGCCAATTTTGCCTTTTTTCTATCTTTGTCGCTGACCAGGATATTTCCTTTGCTTATATAACCCTTCGCGATTATTCCTCGAAGGAGCGCCTGCCCCATATTGCCGCAACCGATTATGCCTATTTTCATCTTTCTACCCCTTTAATATTCGGCTTAATTTAACACAAAAGCACTTTTCTGTCAACGCTTTTCCAACTTGACATAGGTTTCTTTTTAAGGTATATTAAAACCAACTCAAAAGGAGAAAATATGCCCAAAAAGATACTTTTCGGGTCATTAAGCGAACAAGGGATATTACAAAAACTTGTAGTCTCTGTCTTGTTAATGGTAATTATCCCTCTTCTTTTAATTATTTATCTGCTTCATGTGGAGGCAGCTGCGCTTTTACAAAAAGGTAATGTGCAATGGATAATTTTCTTGATGGTCTGCTCGGCTTCCTGCGGATACATACTAAGCAGGAGAATCGTTATTTCCATACTTAAACTAACTAAAGATGCGCAGTCTATCAGCCAGGGAAATTTATCAAAAAGAATTAATACTTCGGAAAGAAATGAAATAAACACACTTGCGCAGTATTTTAATCAAATTACAAGTGAATTAGAAAAAAACATTGAAGACCTGAAAGAATCTAAGAAAGTAATGCAAAATGTGCTCTTACGTATCGGCGGTGCCATGGCCTCTACCGAAAAGATAGAAAGTATCCTGGGGCTAACTATTGAGACTTTAACCAGCGCATTGAATGCCCGCTCCGGCGCCATTATGCTTCTGGAAAAAGATAGCCTGCGCGTTATGGTAGCTCACGGAATAGAGCAACAGCGGCAGGAGTCTATCAAAATAAAACAAGGGGTGGGTATAATCGGCTGGGTAGCCAAAGAAAAAAAGGCCTTGAAGGTATCCAGGGCACAGCAGGACCGCCGATTTGATGTCGAGGTTAAAATGGGATTTGCCCACAAATCCATAATTTGCGCTCCCTTGATGTATAAAGATAAAATGCTTGGCACTATTTCAGTGCATGATAAAGAAGCAGATGAGGAATTTATGGAAGACGACCTTATCCTGTTAGAAAATTTGGCTGCCCAGACCGCAATCGCCATTGAAAATAATCGCCTTAATGAAGATATAGAGAGAACCTACATAGAGACGATTTCTGCCCTGGCTTTAGCAGTAGAAGCCAAAGACCCCTATAGCCGGGGACACTCCAAGCGCGTCAGTGAATATGTAAGTAAGTTAGCAGAAGAATTTGGCCTGGATAAAGAGGCTATCTGCCTGCTTCGGGATGCTGCGCTTCTTCACGACATTGGTAAAATAGGTATTAAAGATGAGATTCTCCTTAAACCGGCTGGTTTAAACGCCGAAGAAAAAAGACAGATGCAGCGGCACGCAATAATTGGTGAAAATATCTTAAAGCCCGTTCGCTCTTTAGCTAAAGTAGCGTATCTTGTGCGCCACCATCAAGAGCAGATAAACGGAAAAGGATATCCGGATGGGCTTAAAGAAGAAGAGATGTCCCTTGCGCTTAAAATATTGATTGCCGCAGACGCCTATGATGCGATGACTTCGGACAGGCCTTATAGGAAGGCGATGAGCAAGGAAGAGGCAAAGAGAGAGTTGAAGAAATACAGCGGAATTTATTTCGATCCCGGGGTAGCAGAAAGATTTATAAAAATAATTTAGAAAGTCTAAAAGTATTCCTGATATAGGCCCCTGGCCTGATTAAACACACGCATAAAGGGGTCAAATTTTGCTCCTGTAAAAGAGTTTAATTTATCTCTGCTTTTAAATCCGGAATGGATCAAGCCTATGCTTGTAGCGTAAAGTGCGCTCTGTGCCTGAATGCGATTGTCCTTGACTGCGGATAAAAAACCCATTTTAACGGGTTTTCCTAAAGTCTGTTCTGCCCTTTCCAGAAAACCTTCCAGGATCGAACCCCCGCCAGTAATAACGATTTGGCCAATATTTTCGTCTTCGTAATTTAATTTTAATAAAGCCCTCTTTATCTCTTGCAAAAGACCCTCTACCTTTAAGGCGATAATTTCATATAACTGCCTGGGCTGCACAACCCTATTTATGAGTTTATCTTTGATGATGATCTTTTGAGTAAAAAATTTATTTTCGCTGATGAGCAGACGGCCATATTTTATCTTTAATTGTTCCGCGCAATTGAAAGAGAGCTTAAGTTTAACGGCGATATTTTCCGTAATACTTTGAGCGCCTTGCGGCAGGATGGCCATATCTTTAAGCAGTTTATCTTTTAAAAGAGAAATCTTCGTAAGGGCGCTGCCTACGTCAATCAGGATATCATTTTTTTCTGATATCTTCTCGGCAGAACCAGCGAAGAAAGCTAAAGCCTGGGCACAGCCTGAGGGGACCATATCCCCTAAGATTAAACCTGCGCCCCTGATGCATTTGATAAAATCCTTTATTGCGGGAATAAGGGCGCTTACAATTACAATATTCAGCTTCACTTCATGCGCCTTGCAGCCTTCAGGATAAATGCAGCTAATCCGATTGTCTAATATAAAGTTTCTAAAGCCTGTGTGAATAACTTTTCTATTCAAAGGAAGCTTGGAAAAAATACAAGAATCTATTAATCTGGCAATATGGATTTTTTTTACCCTGGTCTTTTTTTCAAACAACACTTTTTCCTCACAGGCCTTCGCTCTTAAATCCGGGCTGTCGATATTTGCGTAAACCCGGCGGATTCTAAAACCGCACATTTTGCGCAATCTCTCGATAGCGTCCCTCACACACGCGCTGAGCTTCCTGCCATCTATTATTCTGCCGGCTTTCACGCCTTGCGCGGGAACTGTCTGACTTGCCAAAATATCTATTTTCCCGGAAGGCCCCAAACGCCCGCAAGTAGCGCACAATTTAGCTGCCCCTATATCTAATCCGCAAATATAGTCTTTGCCTATTTTTGGTCTTGCGGTTTCTTTCAAGGCTTAACCACGGGGTTATCAAAACGCATATCTATATATTTAGGTACCGTATCGCTTGCTTTAAGCTGGGTTAAAATTCTGCTTAAAAGGGCAACTTTTCTCTCAAAGCCGCTTTGTCCCATTCTAACTTCAATTCTATTTTCAAGATAGAATATTATATCCGCGTATCGCCTGACATCGATTTGCGATACGTTATATTCAGGATAAATTCGCCTTTTTTTCAACTCCTTAAGCAGCTTCAGGGCTTTCTTCAACCTTAAAGAGCGGGCGTTT
>CAZPSS010000113.1:0-4261 GCA_964589565.1 uncultured Planctomycetia bacterium | reverse complement strand
GCGCAAGGCAGAAACAGCTCTGGAGGCTGCAGGTGCAATCCGCAGATATAATCAGGTTTTCTTGGCGATTCTTGATATAGAAAGGGTCTTTATAGTCGTGGTCTTTAAATACGAAGTCCTGAACCTTAAAGCCTTTGAGGTCGCAGGCCTTTACTCCCACTAAAGCATTGGGCCTATCGGCCGAGTGAGGGGCGCCGGCTTTAAAACCTTCGGCCACTACTTCTCTTGCCCGCGTAAAAAAGGCCTTCAGCGGCTCAAACGCCCTTACTTCGCCGATGACGATATCGTCCGAAGGCCGGGTATATTTTTTGTAAAAGCGCTGCTCGTCCTTTTTAACAGGGACAAAGACCTCATAGTCCGGTTTTAATGCGTCCAATAGTCTGAACAGATTATCTTTGGAAATGTACTGCATATTTATCTACTTCCTACTTTCTCTTTATCTACCAGGAAATAAGAGAGCGTCTCCAGCTCTCTGGAAAGGTCCACATCTTTTACTTTGACGTTCTCCGGCACCATTAACGTGGTGGGGGCAAAATTCAGGATACATTTGACTCCTGCTTTGATTAACTTATCCGCCACCGTTTGCGCCTCTTTGGCCGGAACAGCGATAATGCCGATGGCTACCTTTTTCTCCGCAGCCGCTTCAGGCAACTCATCTACGGGCTGAATAGTAACATCTTTCACCTGCCTGCCTGCTTTTCTTGCGTCCGCATCAAAGGCTGCCACTATGCTCAAGCGCCGTTCCTTAAATCCCGGATAAGTCAAAAGGGCAGAGCCTAAGTGTCCTACTCCCACCACCACAACATTCCATGTTTTGTCCTTACCCAGTATCTTTTCTAACACAGTTTTAAGTTCGCCCGTGTTATAGCCTGCGCCGCTTACGCCGAATTGCCCAAAGTAACCCAGGTCTTTTCTCACCTGAGCGTCACTTAAATTAACTCTTTCGCCTAATTCCGCTGAGGATATAGTATGGATATTTAATCTTGCCAATTCTGTAATCTCTCTCAGGTATACAAAAAGGCGCGAGATTGTCCCTTCCGGCACTTTTTTGTTATTCATCATCGCCCTAACTTCGTAACGATATTCACAGACTTTGTGCTATTTTTCACAAACTATAACAAATAAAAAGGGCTTTGTCAAGGAATTTTTAAACGGAGCAAATCCTGCCGCCTCCAACAACCGTATCTCCGTTGTAAAACACCGCTGCCTGGCCGGGGGTGATTGCCCACTGAGGCCGCTCAAATTTCACCCGCACCCTGTCTTTATCTTGCGGAACAACGGTTGCTGAGGCCGGGGGATGAAGATATCTTACCTTTACTTCTACCTTCATCGGGGCTTCCAATCCATCTACAGATATAAAATTTACATTATCGGCGAGCAACTCATCGCTATAGACCTCTTTCTTTTTGCCTACCGCAATGGTATTGTTTTCTCTGTCAATGGAAGCCACATACAAAGGCTCCCTGTCGGCTATGCCTATTCCTTTACGCTGGCCGATAGTATAAAAAATGATTCCCTGATGCCCGCCGATAACCTTACCCTCTTTATTTACGATAGAGCCGGGCTTATGCGCTCTTTCAGGAATATATTCCTTAAGGAACTCTCCATAACGGTTATCCGGAATAAAACATATCTCCTGAGATTCTGAACTTTTTGCCGCCGCCAGGCCCTTCTCCTGAGCAACTTCTCTTGCCCTGTCTTTAGTGAAGGCGCCTAAGGGAAAGAGGGCCTGTTTTAATTGCTCTTGGCTGAGCGTATACAAAAAATAAGACTGGTCCTTCCGGGAATCAATTCCCTTCTTGAGAAGATATCTTTTTCTTCGCTTATCGAACTCTATCCGGGCATAATGGCCTGTAGCGATATAATCTGCGCCTAAGCGCCTTGCCTCTTTAAGTAAAGCGCCGAATTTTATATATTTATTGCACTTTATACAGGGGTTGGGCGTGCGCCCTGCTTTATATTCTTCGCAGAAATCGGCAATTACCTTCTCCTGGAATATATCCCTGAGATTTAACAGGCGGTGCTCTATTCCCAGCTTATCGGCTGTCTTTTTTGCAGCCTCCGCTTTAAAATCAGAAGGCCCGCTCATCTGCATTGTGATGCCGACGACATCGAAGCCCTCATCCTTAAGTAAGGCGGCGCAAACCGATGAGTCTACGCCGCCGCTCATTGCTACAACAACTCTTTTTGCACGCATTGCGGCCCCTGTATCAATCCCCTATTCGCTTAAATAGCGTTCACCGCTGTCCGGTAAAATCACTACAATGAGCTTGTCTTTATTCTCTTTTCTCTTACCTGCTTCTATTGCCGCCCAGACAGCCGCTCCGGAAGAGATTCCCGCCGATATCCCTTCTTCGCGAGCCAGGCGTGCGGTAGTCTCGGCTGCGTCTTCATCGGCGACCTGGATAACTTCGTCAACCAGCTCCATCCTTAAGACTCCCGGAATAAATCCTGCGCCGATACCCTGAATCTTATGCGGGCCGGGTATCTTTGCGGCCTGCTTGCCGTATTTCTGGCGAGAAAGGACAGGAGACTCTTTAGGCTCAACAGCAATAGCTTTGAATTCCGGCTTTCTTTTTTTGATTGCCCCGGCTACGCCCGTAATCGTCCCTCCTGTGCCTACGCCGGCGACTAAGATATCTACTTTCCCCTTTGTATCGCGCCATATCTCTTCGGCTGTCGTCTCTCGATGTATCTTTGGATTAGCCGGATTCTTGAATTGCTGCGGCATAAAGGAATTGGGGGTGCTCTTTAAGATTTCCTCTGCCTTTTTCACCGCTCCAGCCATTCCTTCCTTACCGGGCGTTAACATAACTTCTGCCCCCAATAAAGATAAAAGTTTTCGGCGCTCGACGGACATCGTATCGGGCATAGTCAAGATGAGCCGGTAGCCTTTTACCGCTGAGACAAAGGCCAGGGCAATCCCGGTATTTCCGCTTGTGGCCTCAATAATTGTGCTGCCTTTTTTAATCAGCCCTTTTTCCTCGGCATCCTCAATCATAGCAACCGCAATTCTATCCTTTACGCTTGATAAGGGATTGAAGGATTCCAATTTTGCTGCCAGGCGCGCTTCTAATCCGTAGCCTATTTTATTTAACCTTACCAAAGGGGTATTCCCTATTAGTCTGGTCAGGTTCCCTGCTATTTTTGCCATTGGTCTACCTCCGGGCAACATCTATTAAATTACCTATTCCGGCTTAAATATCTAAACGCGCTAAGCGCGGCCTTAGAGCCTTCTCCGGCCGCTATGATAATCTGTTTTTCCGGCACATCGGTCACATCGCCTGCGGCAAAGATGCCCGGGATATTGGTTTCGTTGCGGCAGTTTACTTTAATTTCGCCCCATTCATTCTTTTCTAAATCCTTGGCAAATTCAGAATTGGGCCTCAGGCCGATTTCCACAAAGACCCCCCGGACAGCCAGCGTCTTTTCTTTTTCTCCTGCCTTTACTTCAATTGCGCTGACCATCTTATCGCCGAGGATGGAAGTTACGCGCGTGTCATTTAAGACAGATACCTTTTCGCTGGCGCTGACTTTCTCCCGCATTACCGGGTCCCCACCGAGAGTCGAAGTTATATTGATAATGTAGATATGCCTGGCTATATTCATCAATTGTAAGGCCGCATCTAAGGCGGAATTTCCTCCTCCGATAACCGCTACGTCTTTGCCGGCAAATAAAGGGCCGTCGCAGGTAGCGCAATATGTAAGGCCCCTGTTTTTAAACTCTTTCTCTCCGGGCACGCCGAGTTCTCTCGACCTTTTGCCAGAGGCGATTATTAGCGTTTTTGCTTCATAGGTGTTTTTTTCGGTTTTAACCGAAACAAAATTTTCTTTTCTTTTGACTTCTGTTGCCTCTTCGCCTTCTTTTAATTCAATATCGTATCTTTTCAGATGTTCTTCAAACTTCGCTACCAGCTCAGGCCCGCTAATAAATTGATAACCGGTGTAATTTTCAATATCTCCGCTCCAGGCCGCCTGCCCGCCGATATCCCTGCTAATAACCAGGAAACTCATCCTTTTACGGGCGGCATATACGCTGGCAGTTATCCCTGCCGGCCCTGCGCCGACAACGATTAAGTCATACATCTTCATAATAATTTATAACCCCAGCAGCTGGCTTATCTTGTCTTTGTCGAATCCTACGACAATCTCCCCGTTGATGTCCAGTACCGGCACGCCCATCTGCCCGGATTTCTCCGTCATCTCCTGCGCGGCTTGCTGGTTTGCGGAGACATCGATATTCTCAAATTCAATATTATTC
>CAZPSS010000112.1:0-4308 GCA_964589565.1 uncultured Planctomycetia bacterium | reverse complement strand
GGGAATGGTCGCAAATAGCAACATAACTATATCCCTTTTTCCTGCAGGCGCCGGCGAGAGCTTCAATGCCGGCTGTGCCGTCGCTCCACCTGGAATGCACATGCAGGTCACCCTTCACATCTTTTACATCTATCACCTTCGGCAACTTTCCCAAAAGAGCCGCTTCAATCTCTCCGCTGTCTTCACGCAATTCCGGGTTTATAAAGGGGAGTTTAAGCTTGTTAAAGAGTTCCTCTTCTGTCCTTCCGGCCAGCCACTTATTTTTTCTAAACAAGCCGTATTCGTTAATTTTTAAACCTTTCTTTACGGCCAATTGACGCAATTTAATATTGTGCTCTTTGGAACCGGTAAAGTATAAAAGCGCCGCGCCAAAACTTTTCGGCCGGACACAACGCACATCTACCTGAATGCCCTCTTTGGTTAACACACTGGATTTAGTTTCGCCTTTGACCAAAACTTCCTTCACCTGATAAAGGCCGGTGAATACATCCATAATTTTTTGAGGCCGGGAAGAAGTTACCAGGATGTCGATATCCCTGACTGTTTCTTTTTTGCGCCGCAGCGAGCCTGCCGGTTCAATCTGCTTTACCTCTTTCAATTTTTTCAAGGCCTGAACAAACTCGCCGGCTGTGAACATAGCCTGTGTCAGGGACATTCTTTCCTTCGCCTTCCTGACTAAAGCTATGCCGCGCAGAATATTGTCTTCGCTCTTTTCTTTAATCCCGGGCAAGGCGCTTATTTTGTGAGTAAGGGCTGCCTTTTCCAGGCCCTTAATACTTTTTATCTTTAATTTATCGTATAAAAGTTTAGCCGTCTTAGGGCCCAGGCCGGGCACAGAGAGCAAAACAGTGAGCCCTTCGGGGATATTATCTTTTAATTGTTCGTAAAATTTAAGCCTTCCGGTTTTGACTATCTCTTTTATTTTTTGCGCTAAATCCTTACCGATGCCGGGTATCTTTTCCAACTCGTCTTTTTCGGCAACTTCAGCGATATCGCGGCTTAAAGACTCAACATTTTGCGCTGCTTTAAGATAGGCGCGGATGCGAAAAGGATTTTCGTCCTGAATTTCCAGAATCTCGCCAATCTGGCGGAAAATCTGTGCTACCTCTTTATTGCGCATTTTCAACAACGGATTTACACGGATTTTTTACGGATTTACACGGATTAGTAATTTCGCTACTTTTTGTCCCAGACGTTTGCACTGTTTAGTTGCCCGGGCATCGGGTACGCCAATAGCCACAGGGCCATAATGGTCTCCGGAAGAGTCACCCTGGACAATCATTCCGTGAATTAACATTGCATTGATAATATCCAAAATAGTGGTCTCGTTGCCGCCGCCAATATTTGCCGAAGAAGAAAATGCTGCCCCAACTTTACCTGCCAAATCGCCATGAAATTCCACACTTTCATCAAGCAACTGTTTTATCTGGTAGGCCATACTTCCGTAATATGTGGGCGAACCAATGATAATTCCATCAACTTTTAATAATTCCTTCGCCTTTACTCCCTTTACATCTTTCAAGTCCACGTCTACACCTTCGGCTTTTACGCCATCGGCAATAATCTGCGCCATCTTTTTGGTATTGCCTGTCTGTGAATAGTAAATCACTAACACCTTCATCTTTTCGCCTCCTTCAAAAAAGTTCCTCTACTATATCCTCTACATACCTTGCGATAGAAGGCGCAGAAGTTAGGCCCGGTGACTCAATGCCGATAAGATTAATTAATCCAGGGAAGCCCCTTTTCTCTTCGTGACAAATCACAAAATCCCGGAAGCCCTCCTCTATCCCCTGCAGTTTCGGCCTAATACCTACGGTATCGCAAGACAAATCATCGCTTTCAATAAAAGGCAAGAATCTGCTTACCGCGCGCGCAAAATGCTCCTGCTTTGAATCGTCAATACTGTAATCTGCCTGGTCTTTTTCGATATATCGGGCATCGGGCCCAAGGCGCAGGCCTCCACCTAAATCCGGAGTGGCGTGTATCCCCAGAGAGGCTCGCTTTTCATTGGGTACAGGATAGATCAAATGTTTAATCAGACGGCTCTTACTATTGCTAACGCGAAAATATGCGCCTTTGCAAAAGTTTAAAATGTAGTTTGCCTCTTTTATATCTACACCGGCTAATTCAGCAACAGTATCGCTATTTAGCCCGGCGCAATTTATAAGGATGCGGCTAAAAAAGGCGAAGTTGCTTCCGTCGGCATCGCGGACGGTAAGCTTGTAGCCAGCGTTTTGTTTGTCTACCCCTGTAACCTCAGCATTAAAAACAAACTCCGCTCCCCGGGATTTGGCTCTCTGGAAAAAGTAGCGCATCAAATTGTGCGAATCGACTATCCCGGTATCCGGTGAATATAAAGCTGCCAGCGCTTTTATGTTTGGCTCCAAAGCTTCTATCTCTTTTTCACTGAGAATCTTAAGGCCGCAGGCTCCATTTTGCCGGCCATTATGCAAAAGACGCTCAAGTTCCTTGACTTCTTCTCTTTGGCAAGCCACAATCAATTTTCCCAGTTTTTTGCAATGAATATTGTTCTTTTCGCAAATCTCATAACTCATCCGGTTGCCTTCGACACAGGTTTTGGCCTTTAAGCTATTTCGGGGATAATATATGCCGGAATGAAAAACTTCGCTGTTTCTGCCGGATGTCTCCTGGCCAAAGGAACTATTTTTCTCCAAAATATACACAGCCCTTTCTTTCCCAGAAATAGAAGCGCTGACTGCCAGTCCAATTATTCCTGCTCCAATAACGGTAATATCGACTTTTTCCATTTAATACAAAAGTCTGCGAGGAAGGCTGATGTCGCCGACAGTTACATCGCCCGTATACCCTTTGGCCTGGGGCTTAAGAAATCCTTTTTTAAACAGGCCGAAGGTAATTGTATGCTTGGCACGAACGGCGATGCCGTGGGCTTTCCCCGAAGTCGCATCGAGTCCTGAAGGGATATCTAAAGAAAGGACGGGTAGTTTAGAATTGTTAATAAGTTCAATTAGATTGTAAAGGGGCGGCCTTATTTTATTCTTAAGCCCTATCCCTAATAAAGCATCGATAATTAAATCGGCATTGTTTAGTTCTCTCTTAACCAGGGCTAATTCCGGCGGCAGAATCTTCTGCCCCATTTTGTGCAGAATGTTGTAATTTGTTTTTGCCTCGCTCGATAACTTTTCAGCTTTGCCCGCAAAATAAATTTTTACATTAAGCCCGCGATTAATCAGGTGCCGCGCGCAGGCGAAACCATCGCCGCCGTTATTACCCGCTCCGCAAAAAAGTACCACTCTACCCTGCCCGGCTTTAAGCATCCGAAGAACGCAAAAAGCGCTGCGTATTGCCGCGTTTTCCATTAGAATTATCGCAGGGATGCCGTATCTTTCGGCGGCCTTTTTATCAATCTGCTGCATTGCTTTAGCAGTTACAATCCTCATCGGCGCCTTTGCGTTTTGCCCAGCTTACGGGGATGGTTTCTAAGCGCGAGCCTCGACGATAAACTAAATGGCCGTTCCTTCGGCCATACTCATAAACCTGGCGCGTAATGAACACATCGTGCCGGCAATACTGGGCCAGTTTATCCATTTCTCTCCGGCGGAAATACGCAAGAGCCTCGAGGCCGCTGCCGATTTTGCCCTCCTCAAGCGTAGCCCGGGCAATGCTGTCTAAGCTAAGGCGAAAACCCAGGCTATTGCGGATTTCCTCGAGTATATCCAGGGTATTGAGGCTTTTTAAATCAAAGTCTAAATAGGGTTGTAATACAGGGTAATCAAACTCTTTGATATTAAAGCCGATAAGCAACTGCGCGCGCTTAAGATAAGGCAGGAGTAGTTTTATATCTTTTTCCGCAAAAACTTTAAATTCGTCATCCTTGTAAGAGTAGATGCCTACTACCGAAACTCCTAATAATTCTAAGTTTCTCCTTCCGGCCTCATCAAAACCCCTCTTAGTCTCCAAATCCAAAACAATCTTTTCGCCAGCATCAGGCATAATTCATTTAAAATTAATCTATGACCTTAAACACTTCATCGTGCTCGCGGACGTGCTCGTTAACCCTTACGCCCACCTGGTCTCCTACCTTGCCCTCCTCGACATCCTTGTGTTCAATCTGTATTGATTCTATAGCCTGCTGGAAATCGGTAGTGTGACCCTTAAAATGCAGCGTATCTCCACCCTTCAGGCTGCCTTCCTCAATCTTGATTATCCCTACGCCAAGATGGGTGTAATAATGTGTGACTATACCTATTCTCTTTTCCTCCATTCTTCACCCCCCTTAATGAGCACTAAACTTACGGAGTGCGAAGCACGAGGTAAGTTTATGTGCGA
>CAZPSS010000111.1:0-4325 GCA_964589565.1 uncultured Planctomycetia bacterium | reverse complement strand
AAGACTATTGATTGCCCCTCGTCATATTGAGAGGGTAACAGAGATAGAAAGGTTGATTTCCGGATTTGGTTTTAAATCGCAACGGATCGCGCAGCTTATTTTTAACGAACAACGAACAACGAACAACGAACAACGTATTTTGCTTTTAGACACCATCGGTCAGCTAAAAGCGTTATACGCCTGTGCGGACATCGTATTTATCGGCGGAAGCCTTATCCGCCACGGCGGACAAAGTCCTATCGAGCCGGCTGTTTTTTCCAGGCCCATACTTTTCGGTCCTTATATGTCTAATTTTTCTAATATTGTTAAAGCTTTCCTTAATAAGAAAGCGGCAATGCTCGTCGTGGATGCGCAACAATTAAAAAATAGCTGCTTCAGTCTCCTGGATAGCCCTGCGCTGGGAGAGAAATTAGGCAGCAGGGCAAAAGAGGTGCTTGAGGAAAACAGGGGCGCCACATTGAGAAATATGGAATTGATAGGAGGGCAAATCGATGCAAGTCAAAGATTGTATGACTAAAGAAGTGATTACAGTAAAGCGCTCAACCAGCTTAAGCCAGTTAATCAAGACCTTTCAAAAATATAACTTTCATACTTTGCCGGTAATTGAGGCGGATAAGCAATTAGTGGGGACTATTAATTTTGAGGATATTCTAAAGCTTTTTCAGCCCTATAGCGTTGAATTGACCACAATGTTAAAGACTATACCATTCCTGGAGATGGAATCTAAGGAGGAGGATTTTCTGGCCGCGGATATCTCCAGCGAAATGGGGATTTTAGTAGTTGTGGACGATATAATGAATACGCATTTTGAAACTGCCCAGCCGCAGATGGATATCAATAAGGCCCGCTCCCTGATGAAATTACATAATGTGACCCATATTCCTGTGGCTGAAGAGGGAAAATTGGCGGGGATGATTAGCCTGTTTGATATTATTCTGGCAGTTTTTCGGGAGAGAGGAGTTATTAAATGACTATTTTAAGTTTGGGTTTTATCCTCTTGGCCGGCCTTTTAGCGGGTAAACTCATCCGCGGAGTTAAGATCCCTACGGTTACGGCCTATCTTCTCCTGGGCGTTATTATCGGACCTTCGGTTTTGAATTTGGTCACCGAAGGAATTTTATCTTCTTCCGGCCTTATTTCTAATATAGTCTTAGGCCTAATTGCCTTCAGTATAGGGCAAAATTTTGCTTTGGAAGGATTCCGTAAGATCGGCAAATCTGTTTTATGGATTTCTATTCTCGAGGCCAGCGGCGCATGGCTTTTGGTTACCCTTACTTTTCTCTTTGTGTTAAGGCAGCCATTTTATATTGCTATACTTTTTGGGGCCATTTCTTCGGCCACTGCTCCGGCGGCTACAATGATGGTGGTCAGGGAATATAAAGCCAAAGGCTCTTTTACCGATACTCTATTAGGAGTAGTAGCAATAGACGATGCCTGGTGTTTAATTATTTTTGCTCTTTCTTTTGCTATTGCCAAGGCTTATGCCGCCCATATAGCGTCTAATCTTTTCATCTTTAAGGCAGTACTTCACTCTTTATTGGGAATTGTCGGAGCCTTTATTCTGGGAGGAATTTTAGCCCTGATCCTATCTTACTTATCCCGTTTTATTAGCACATCTTCCGATTTGCTTATTTACACGCTGGGTTTTATCTTTCTTAATACGGGCCTGGCGCTTTATTTTAACTTTTCCGTTCTTCTGGCTAATATGGTTATGGCCGCAGTATTAGTTAATGCGCACAAGGTGGGCTTTAAATTTTTTGAGGCTTTAAGAAACATAGATTCTCCTTTGTATCTTTTATTCTTTGTGCTGGCGGGGGCAAACCTGGAGCTGGGTTTGCTAAAAAGCCTGGGGTTATTAGGCCTTTGTTATATCGTTTTTCGCTCGTTAGGAAAAATAGGCGGTTCATATTTAGGCGGGACCTTTGCAAAAGTGCCGGTAAGGATGAGAAAATACATAGGCTTGGCATTATTACCGCAAGCCGGCGTAGCCTTAGGCGTGGCTTTAGTTGCCAAGGCGCAATTTCCCCAATTTGGCAGTATAATCTTTACTACCATAATAGCGACAACGATAATCTATGAAATTGTCGGCCCCATTTGCACCAGGATCAGTTTGAAAAAGGCCGGCGAAATTTAGTTCACAGTTCACAGTTCACAGTTGACAGTTGTGATAGAAGAGAAAATAAAAAAATATTATATAGATTTGGTGAAGGATAAAAAGAGAGGGGCGCCGGCGGCGCTTTTTTCCTTTTTTCTACTTTTGTTTTCTTTTATTTACGGGTTCTTTGTCAGGCTCATTTCATCTTCTTATCAAAGCGGATTATTCAAATCCCATAAACCGGATTGCAAAATCATTAGTGTAGGCAATATCACCTGGGGTGGAACGGGAAAGACGCCTTTGGTAGAAAGCGTAGCCAGGTTTCTCAAACAGCAGGGAAAAAATCCCGCAATTTTAATTCGCGGATACGGAAAAGACGAAGTTTATATGCTCAGAGACAAATTCAAGGATACCCCTGTTTTAGCAGGCAAAGATAGAATAAGAAATGTCAGGATTGCCAGGGCTGACTATGCTGCGGACACGATTATTCTGGACGACGGGTTCCAGCATTGGCGCCTTGGCCGGGATTTAGATATAGTTTTAATTGACTCAAGAAGGCCTTTTGGCAACAGAAGGCTTATTCCCCGGGGGATATTAAGAGAACCCTTGGGTTCTCTGAGCCGGGCAGATGTATTTGTTTTAACCCGGACAGAATCGGCAAAGGAAAACATAGATTCAGTTAAGAGAGAACTGCAAAAATATAATCCCCAGGCGCCGGTTTTTGAAGCAGAGCACAGGCCCTCTTTTCTGCGCAGCTTGAACCCTGAGGAAAAGGTCGAGCTTTCCGCAATAAAGGACCGGCGGGTTGCGGTTATCTCGGGGATAGCGGCCCCTGAATCTTTGACAGAAAGCTTGAAGTCATTAGGCGCGCAGGTCCCATTGAAATTTTACTTTCCCGACCATTATCAATATAGAAAAGACGATTTGCAAGAAGTAGAAAAGCTATGCCTGAGAGACCGGATAGAGATTGTAGTTACTACAGAGAAAGATGCGCCCAGATTGGCCGCGCTATTAAAATTCCAAAAATGGAGCTTTAAGGTCTTGGCTCTTTGTGTTGAATTTAAACTCCTTAGGGAGGAAGAAAGATTCCTCTCTTTGTTGAGAAACGGCAAAGATATCATGAAGCCTTACTCTATTTTGATATTAAGCGACGCAAAAGCAGGACACCTGAATCAATCAAAAGCTGTAGCTAAGATAATTCAAAAAAGAAAGATAGAAGAGGGTCGGGAAAGTAGTGAGGTTGACACTAAAATAGCAGAGGTCAAATTTAAGAATGGATTTTGCCGGGTTTTACTTGCCGCCTGCTCTATCTTTGCAAATGCCGGCTGCCGCAGTTGCATGGCCTGCCTTCGATTTTGTTTAAAGAAAGAGTCGTTTTGCCGGTTAATACAGCTGCCGGCCAATGTAATTGTTTCTGCCGGGTCATCTTTATCTTCGGCTAATCTCTTTCTTTCTTGTAAAAATAAGGCGCGCAGTGTCTGTTTGATGAAACCGGCATTCTTAAATTTAAGGAAGTTTGATTTGGTGATTGTTCCCGAACATGATCAAGTAAAACCAAAAGATAATATTTTGTTAACCAGGATCGCCCCCAATCTTATTGACCAAAAATACTTGCAAGAACAGGCGAGTCTTTTGAAAAGCAAGCTCCCGGCTCTTAGCTCCCGGTTCTTAGCTAATAAACCAACCATCGGTGTGCTCATCGGAGGAAATACAGCCAAATACAGAATGACCGCTGAACAGATAAGCAGGATTATTTCCGGACTTAAAGATACTGCGCGAAATTTGCATTGTCCGATTTTAGTTACTACTTCCCGGCGCACCCCGGAAATAGCGGAAAGGTTATTAAAAGAGAGTCTGGCCAATTTTGAGCAATGCAGATTGCTGGTAATCGCTAACGAAAAAAATATTCCCGAAGCCGTAGGGGGGATATTGGGCTTAAGCGATATAATTGTTGTTTCCGGAGAGAGCATTTCTATGGTTTCGGAAGCGGTAAGTGCGGAAAAATATGTCCTGACATTTATTCCGGAGAAAAAGGTTAGAGCGCAGACCAAACAAGATAAATTTTTAGAAAAATTGGAAAGAGAAGGAATTATAAAAGTAATTCAGCCGGACAGCTTAGTTGCAGAGATAAAAAAGACCTGGGAAGAAAGGCCCGAAAGAGCCAAGATTAAGGACAGGGAAGCAATTTATCAGGCTGTAGGTAAAATAATATGAAGATATTACAGATTTT
>CAZPSS010000110.1:0-4328 GCA_964589565.1 uncultured Planctomycetia bacterium | reverse complement strand
GCAATACTGTTTTTGAACCGGAGAAGGGGCTGATGAGAAAATGATACTCTATTTGCTGCTTTTTTTCAGTTGTATGGTAGGATTGATAATCTTTTTCAGGAGCTTAAGCTTATAAGGGAGGAATATTTAATGCTTAAATTCTTGCTAATCTTGATGAGCGCAATGCTGATTTCCGGTTGCCGCGGAGGCGGGGGTTCGGGCTTTAGTTCCAGTTACTTAGATGATTATGCAGGTAGTTCCAGTTCCAGTTCCAGTTACACAAGTGATTATACGGCCAATTCCAGTCCCACTCCCGCTTATTATCCAGTTGGAGATGACGACTTTGCTTCCACTGATTATGCGCATAGCCCGGAACCATGCACCTTGGCGCTTTTTGGCATTGGTTTGGCAGGAATGGCATACTCAACGTTGAAGAAAAAGAAAAGATAAGGGGCGAGAAAGATGATTCCACGGATTAAAAAACTTTTTTTACTCTCTACTCTCTATTTTCTACTCTCTACTCTATTATGCGGCTGCGGAAATCAGTATTCAGCGGAAAAACTTTACTGGCGGGCAAGCCAGACGGCAAAAGAAATAATTCAGAACAGGCCTTTAGATAAACTCACTGCAGAAGAGCGCCGGAAGATAATTGCCGGCTACCGCCGGGTTGTAGAAAAATATCCTTTAGAGCCCCTGGCGGCCCGCTCGGGATTTATGATTGCCCAAATTTATATCTTACAAGAGCAATATTCTAAGGCTGAGGAGGAGCTCGTTAAAATAACGCAGAATTTTTCCCGGAACGGGGAACTGGCCTCGCAGGCCCAATTTATGATTGGTAATCTCTATGAACGTCAGGGGGATTGGCAGCAGGCTATCTCCGAGTATGAAAAGGTTACCGACCTTTTCCCCTTAAGCAGTATAGGGTTAAAGACACCAATCTATGTTGCTGAATATTATAAACGCAACAAAAATGAGGCGCAGGCAAATAAGGCATATGATAGGGCGCTTAAACATTATCAGAAAATTATTAATGAGTATTCCGGGACAAGTATGGTTGCCGCAGTGAAGGATTATTCTGCTTTGGCCTATGTCAGCCAGGGGAATTGGGATGCGGCAGTAGATGTCTGGCAGACGATAGTCAATGAATATCCCCAAACCCAGATAGGAGCAGGCTCTTTATTTGCCATCGGAGAAACTTACCTCAGAGAGATAAAGGACCTGGAAAAGGCAATCGAGGTCTATGAAGGTTTTGTAGAGAACAATCCCACCAGCAAGATTATCAGGCATGCCAAATTCCAAATCGGCAGGCTCTATTTTATAAAAGAGGATTTTTCAAAAGCCAGGCAGGTGCTTGAGGAGATAATAAGGGATTACCCGCAGGAGACTTCATTATGCACAAACGCGCGGCTTGCTGTTGCTGCCTGCTATGAAAGGCAGGGAAATTGGGATAAGGCAAGCCAGGCCTACGATAAACTGAAAAGTGATTACCCCGACAGCCGGGTCGCTCTGGGGGTCCCGCTGTTTATTGCCCAGCATTATCTTAAAGAAAACAAAGTTTTGGAAGCTGAAAGCGCCTTCAAAGAAGCCGTTTCCGGATATAAGAAGCTCATTAAGGAAAATCGAGAGCCGGAGTTGGCGGCTGAGGCGCAGGATTTTATCAGTCTGGCCTACATCAGCCAGCAAAGATGGGATGAGGCGATAGATTCTCTAAAGGCTTCAGTAGATGCATATCCTGAAAATCCCCGGGTCTCCACTGCGCTATTTACAATAGCCAGCATCTATCAAAAACAACTTGCGGCGCCTGAAAAGGCAATCGAAATATTTGAAAAGTTTATCGCGCAGTATCCCCGGCACGTATTGGCGGGTTTGGCCAGGTCTGAAATCGATGCCCTGCAGAAGTCGATTAAACAGGAATTTTAATCTTGTTTTTCAAAATAGCCCTCATAATTATCTTATTGATTGGTATCTATGCGCCTGCCTTTGTTAATCTGACAGGTAGATTTTTAGCTGCAGATTCCTATTATTCCCACGGTTTCCTGGTGCCGGTGGTCAGCGCCTATCTTATTTGGCGAAAGAGAAAAAGGCTCAAAAACGCGCTGCCCGCTCAATCCGGCAAATCCGGTTTGCCGTTATTGGCCGCGGGGCTGTTTCTCCATTTTATCAGCACCGCCCTGAAGATAAATTTCGGCTCTTTCATTTCACTGCCGATTGTCCTGGCGGGGCTGGCGCTTTATCTTTTTGGCAAGAGGGTTGCCCGCGAATTGGTTTTCCCGCTCGGCTTTCTCATCTTTATGATTCCCCTTCCCAGCGTCGTTATTATCGCCGTCAGTTTTAAGATGAAGCTCCTCGCAGCGCAGCTTGCCTCCTGGGCAGTTAATATGATGGGAATCTCGGCAATAAGAGACGGCTCAACAATTCATCTTCCCCAGGACTTTTTAATAGTCGGTGACCCCTGTAGCGGATTGAGGTCTTTAATCTCACTGTTAGCTTTAGGGGCTGTCTTTACCCAATTTATATCGGGTTCTGTGCTGAGAAAGAATATCCTTTTTCTCTCGGCAATCCCTATTGCCCTTATGTCTAATGTCGCAAGGATTGTCCTGCTGCTTTTAGCAACCTATGTTTATGGAAAAAATGTAGCCATGGGATTCTTTCATGATTTAACCGGGATGTTGGTGTTTGTGTTCGCCTTTATCGGCCTGACAATTGTAATAAGGCTTTTAAGATGCCAAATAATAAGACCTGCTTAATAACAGTTGCCCTGTTAGCATTGACTCTGACTGGATTGATTTATCTCCGGCAGGCGAGGGCTATCCCTGCGGCTGAAGTTAGATTAGGGGATATCCCTTTGGAGTTCGGAGAATGGCAGGGAAAGGACATATCTATTTCTGAAAGGACATACGAAATCTTAGAGACAAAGGATGTGCTGATACGGGAATACACCGGTGCCCGCGGAGAGAAGGTGGTTTTGGTGATTGTTTACTCCGGCGTAAATAGAGGTTCATTCCATCCTCCGGAGATATGCTATCTGGGCGGAGGCAGAGAGCTGTTAAATAAGGGCTTTGAGGAAATAGAGCTCGCGGGGCCGGGAAAGAGCTCCTCTGCTATGCAGGTCAATAGGCTCCTTATGGAAGATAGAGCGGGCAGGGAGATTGCCTGGTATTGGTTTACCGGCGGCAGGAGAGTTACCGCCAACTATTACCGCCAGCAGTGTTATTTTATCTGGGACGAGTTCAGGCGCAGGCACGCAGGCGGGACCTTGATTCGCGTCTCTACGCGGGTGAGAGGCAGCGGCCTTGAGGGGGCAGAAGCCTTAGGAAAGGATTTTATCAGCCGGCTCGCCCCCGTATTGTTAGATTATCTTATTCCGGAAAATTACAAAAAATCCTCAAAAAAATGCTTGACAAAAGGCAGTTATTAGTCTAATATAAATTAGTCTAAAATAGATTAGACTAAGGAGCAACATCGAAATGAGATTCGTAAATAGAGAGTTAGAGTTAGATTTTCTTAATGAAAAGTGGCGCCAAAATTTGGCCCAGCTGCTTATTATCTATGGCAAACGACGTGTAGGTAAAACTGAAATTAGTATCCAATTTGCCAAGAACAAGCCTCACATCTATTTTTTATGCGAGAGGCTCGCCGCGCAAAACCAGTTGAAAAAGTTTACGGAAGCAGCCGGAGGATATTTTAAAGATGAATTTCTCCCGCAGGAAGGATTTAAGGACTGGGAGACGGCTTTTAAATATATCGCCAACAAAAGAGAAAAGCTCGCCGTCATAATTGACGAATTCCCTTATTTAGTTGAAACTGACAAGGCAATACCTTCAACCTTTCAGAAAGCCTGGGACCTTCATCTGAAAAATTCTAAAGTCTACCTGATGCTTTTAGGCTCAAGTATCTCAATGATGGAAAAAACGGTGCTTTTTTATAAAGCGCCTTTATACGGCAGAAGGACAGGCCAATTTTTGATAAAACCTTTTAGATTTAAAGAAGTAAAAAAAGTCTTTCCCGGCAAAACTTTTGATGAGATTTTAGCTATTTACAGCATCGCCGGAGGCACCCCGCTTTATCTGAATAAATTTCGCGGTAAAAACTATCTTGACGTCATAAAAGAAGAGATTCTAAGGAAAGGGCAGCCCCTTTACGAAGAAGTTGAATTTCTGCTCAGAGAGGAATTAAAAGAACCAAGGAATTATTTTGTAATATTGGAGGCGCTATCATTAGGAAAACATAAACTTTCAGAGATTATAAACGAAACCGGCTTTGACAAAGGCACAAGTTCCCGCTATATCTCTATTTTAGACAGTCTTCAAATAACTAAAAAGGAGATACCGGTTACCGAGAAAATACCG
>CAZPSS010000109.1:0-4374 GCA_964589565.1 uncultured Planctomycetia bacterium | reverse complement strand
ATAGCAAATCTGCAGGGAGAAAACAAGGGGGGATATAATTTCCTATGCTATCAAGAAAAAATTATTGCTTCCCTTCTATTCTATACGTTCCAAACGCGCGGAAGGCAAAGGAGTTTGCGGCTGCTCAACCGGAGAAATAACCGGTTCTTTGCTCTGGCCTTTTTCCAATTTAAAAGTAAAATTGTGCGCATCGGTTATCTGCCAGGGAACGAGTACTTCGGAAAAAAAGGAAAGCGGAAAATATTCATAAACAGGGCCTTTAAGCTCTGGCCTGCTTTGTAGATTAGTGTATCCTTCTTTAACCAATTCCAAACGGTGAGTGCCATAATATAAAAATTCGTGGCTGCAAGGCGTGCGCCCGATAAGTTTACGGTCGAAGTAAACTTGCGCCCCCTCCGGCTGCGATTCTATCGTTACTATGCGGCGGACACAGCCGCATAGTTGCAGGGCTACAAACAAAATAAGGGAAGCTACAAAAAGCTTTTTCATCAAGACATCCTTTTTAATAATATTGTCCTAACAGTTTTTCAATAACGTCCTTGCGGGAAATAATCCCTATTATACTTCTCTTTCTGATAACCGGGACATATCTAAAGGGGAAAGTTGTAAAAACCCGGGAAACCTCCTCAGCCGAAGCATTCTCCTTCACGGCTGCCACATTCTTTATCATAACATCCTTGACCTTTGCATTCAGAAGAGTTCCCGCGCTTATAGCCATTATAATGTCTCTTTCCGAAACAAAGCCTACTAAATTTTTCTTCTCATCTACTACCGGAACACCGCTTAGCCTGTTCTTGATAAGTGTGCCGGAAAGCTCCTGCACCGTTGCCTTCTGCCCGACGGTTACAACTTTTTTATTCATAATATCCTTTATACCGACCACGGCTCTCAACCTCCCCTCTTCGTAAATATAAAAGTTTTATTGGGATGAATGTTTTCTATCCTGCCGAAGATTCTAAGTTTCAACGTTTCTTTTTTCTTGCAGGCGCATCTTAACTTTATGCCGGCCTGTGTGAGAGTAACTTTTAAAGTGAAAATGCGCCATTTCACCGTGAAAAACAGGCTCTTCCAGTGCGCCGGAAGCCTGGGATTGAAGGATAGGGTTCCCCTTAAAATTCTCATACCCGCAAAACCGCAAACTACCGCCTGCCAGCTCCCCCCTAAAGAAGCCGCATGAATTCCTTCGTCAGTATTACGGTGGAGATTTTTGATGTCCGAATTCATCGATATACAAAAATAGCGGTATGCCTCTAATTTCTCTGCGGTTTCTGTGACGAAATCCTGACATTATGCTGAAGTGTTCATGAGGGACTGCCACAATCGAATAAATAGCCGGGCTTAAAGAGGATTTATGAACTGTCCTGGGGGCGTAATAATAATAATTCTCCTTTTTGGTCTTGAGGTCGAAATTATCGCAAAACAGATACAAAAGTAGCACAACATCCGCCTGCTTAACCAGCTGGGTTTTGCCCACATCCTTTAAGGCAATTCTTTCAGGAAAAACAGGCATAAAATTTTCATCTAACTTTTTTATCTTTACTTCCTTCCTTTTAAAAAACCCGCTGAACTGCTCTATTAAGTTCCCTTTATTATTGCTAAAATAAATTTTAGGAATAACCCGTTTCCATTTCTTAACTTCGCTTTGCTGTAGATTTATCTTATCGCTAAGGAGCTTCAGGACATACGGGTATTTTTTCTTCATCTTCAAAAACATTCCGCAGGCAATAAAGAGGATTCTTCTTACCAGCCAGTTGGTATAGGCATTATTGTTGACTTTCTCGTGGAACTCATCCGGCCCGATAACGTGTTTGAGCTCATATTTATCAGTCTTCTTATTATGCTCTAAACGGCTCACCCAGAATCGCGCCGTCTCAAAAAGTATTTCAAAGCCGTATCTTACCATAAAATCTGCATCGTTTGTAACTTCATAATATCTATAAACGGCATAGGCTATATCTGCGGTAATATGCTGTTCCATTTCGTGGGTGTGAATGCGGATAATGCTGCCATCCAAGTTCTTTGCCCATGGCGGGGTTACCTCATCCCCTACCCCAGCCGACTCCCAGGGAAACATTGCTCCCTTAAAACCGCGTTTCTTCGCCAATCGGCGCGCCTCTCCCAGCCGCTTATACCTGTAAAGCAGCATATTCCTTGCCACTGCCGGCTCCGTGAATAAGAAAAAAGGTAAGATGAATATTTCGGCATCCCAGAAGATATGGCCGCGATAGCCTTCGCCGCTTAATGTTCGGGCGGCAATACTGCTTTTTCCCGCATCCCGGGGGGCGCATATAAGTAAGTGATACATATTAAATCTCAAGCCCCTCTGCGCCTCTTCATCGCCTTTTATGACAATATCGGCGCCCTGCCAAATCTTTTTCCAAGAGGCGCAATGCCTATTATATAATTCATTAAACCCGAGCTTTATACTTCTCTCCAGAGCCTTTGTGCTTGCTTTTTCAATATTATTGTCCGATTCCTTGTCTTCGAATTTATTTAAATAGGAGAGCTTGGTAAAACAAACGGTCTGGTTTTTTCTAAGATTTAACTGGAAGGGATGTTCCCTGCAGTACCAGGCCTTTTTACCCAGCTCTATTCTTAAGGCAGTGGCATAACAAACTGCTATTTTATTTTCAAAAGTCCGAACAGACATAAACTCTAAATGCTTTTGCGTAAAGACGCGCGTAATTCTAAAATGCCTTTTCCGGCCTTCCGTAATACCACCGACATTGGTAATGGAAGTATCAATCCCTGTCTGAACGGTTATATCGCAATTGGCATCCAGGGGCGTGAGAAAAATTCGCATAGCTTGTGTATTTTTATCGTCCATACTAAAGAACCTGATGGACTGGTAATCGAATCTGCGGCCTTTTGTGTCCTGAAAAAGTGTATGTCTTAAAAGGACGCCTGTGCGCAAATTCAGATATCTTTTATGCTGTCCAACACGCATAGCCTTAATGCCGATTTTCTCTTCCTCCGCCGTTATGCCAAAATTTACCAGATTCGGCAAATTCACCAATTCCGGAACTTTTGACCCCCGGGCGTCATAAAGCCCGGCGATATAAGTCCCCGCACGGGCGCCGTAAGGCAGCTCCTCTAAAATTCCCCGGCTTCCCACAAAACCGTTTCCCAGAGTTAACTGGCTTTCCCTGACAGCCTGCATACCCTCATCCCACTCTTTTTCTTCTATAAACCAGTTTTTCTCCGGGATATACCTGGCGACAAAACTTTTCATCTCTTAAACAGGGCCTTTAATCTCTCAAAATCGGTTTCGGCCAAATCGCCCACTACTACATCGGCTCTGGCTAATCTTGAGGGTTTTTTATAACGGTCCACTCCCACGCAAACCATCCCTGCCTTTTTTGCCGCTTCAACACCAAGAAGCGCATCCTCAAAAACAACACATTCATCCGGCGATACCTGTAATCTATGCGCTGCTATGAGAAATATTTCCGGGTCGGGCTTGCCCTTTGTGAACTCATAACCGCTTACAACCGTATCCAAAAGTGCGGTTAGTTGTATTTTCTCCAGAATCATTCTCAGGTTCTTACTGGACGAGATAACCGCCACTTTAATTTCGCGGCTTTTAAGCTCTTTTATCAGCCTTACTGTAGAATCATATATCTTTATTTCCTCCTCGGATAAATTTTGCAGGAAATATTTTTGTTTTCGCTCGCATGCTTCTTTTAGCTTCTCCTCATCTAAATTCGTCAAAATGGCTCTTGCCCCATCGAGCCTGGGGATGCCGTCTACCTTCTTTTTGTAATCATCGAAGTTAAAATCTATGCCATACCCGGAAAACATCCTCTGCCAGGCTTTAAAATGGAGCGGCACGGTATCGACTATGACCCCGTCCAAGTCAAAGATGGCTGCCTTCATTTGCTGTCCAGGATGAAGGTTACAGGGCCGTCGTTCTCAATATGTACAGTCATATATTCTTTAAAGACCCCCTGCTCAATTTTTAATTGAGGCTCTCGCAAATGCTCGATAAATTCCAGATATAGCTTTTCGGCTAATTCAGGAGCTGCCGCCCGCTCAAAGCTTGGACGCCGCCCACTGCCGGTTAGATCGGCGCATAAAGTAAATTGCGAAACAACCAGCAGCTGCGCCTTTACCTCCTTTGCGCATAGGTTCATCTTCCCTTTTTGGTCATTAAAGACGCGTAATTGCTTAATCTTTCCGGCCAAATATTTAGCCTCAAAAGAGGTATCGCCTTTTATGACCCCTACAAAGACCACTAAGCCCTTGTTTATGGCGGCCGTTACTTTATCGCCAACTGTTACCGAAGCAGCGTTTACCCTTTGAATTACAACGCGCATTTAAATGAGCCCCTGCTGCTTCGTTTTGCTGCGCAAAAGCGAAGCAAAACGGCAGGGG
>CAZPSS010000108.1:0-4426 GCA_964589565.1 uncultured Planctomycetia bacterium | reverse complement strand
AATAGATGACAACTTTTTCAATTTTTGGTTTAGACTCGTCTTTAGGAACAGGTCTCTCCTTGAAGAAAATAAGATAACTATGGTTGCCTCAAAAGTGAAAGAGGCAATGCCGCAGCTTCTGGCCGAAAACTATGAAAAAATATCAGGCGAAATCCTCTCGAATGCTATTTTGAGCGGGAAGCTCCCTCTTGAATTCGAGACTTACGGCCGTTGGTGGGACAGGAACGAAGAACTCGACCTTGTAGCCGCAAACACTCGCACAAACGAAATCCTTTTCGGCGGGGCCAAATGGTCTAATAAGCCTATTGGAACGAATATTTACGAAGACCTAAAGAAGAAGTCTCAAAGAGTAGAGTGGGGTAAAGAGAATAGAAAAGAACATTTTGCTCTATTCAGCAAAGCAGGTTTTACCCCGCAGATGAAAAAGGCGGCAAAGGAGGAAAGCGTATATCTTTTTCATAAAGACAAACTTATACACCCTATTTCTAAAAATTACAAAAAAAAGTTGACATTCAGCAAATAAGGTAGTAAGATAAAGGCTCTGTTTTTTGCTTAAAAAATGAAGAAAGATATTATGCAACATATTGCGCAGCAAGATAATAAAAGCAATTCCCTGAAATCGGCCCTGACTAACTGTATGAGCCTTCTGGAGTCAAAGTCAGGGTCGATTTTTTTATTTGACACTCGCAGGCAGGAGTTGATATTGAAAACAGCCAGCAACTCCCGGAAGAGATGCCTCAGGGGTGTAAGGCAAAGATTGGGGGAGGGTATCTCCGGACTGGTTGCTTCCAAAAGAAAATCCCTCTTAGTGAAAGATATCAGCAGAGATTCGCGCTTGCGGAACAGGCGAAGATTCAACCATTATCGCACAAATTCCTTCTTATCCGTCCCTTTATTGGCTGCCGGTAAATTAATCGGTGTTATCAATATTAACGAGAAGGCCTCCGGAACGGCCTTCACCGCAAAGGACCTGCAACTTCTTTCTTCTATCTCTAATTATATTGCGAACGCGATAGAACAGACCCGGATCTATGAGGAATCGGAGAAGTCTAAACGCCAATTAAATAAATTTGCTTCCGTCGGCAAACTCGTTTCCGGGATGGCCCACGAGTTAAACAATCCGTTAGACGGAGTTATCAGGTATATTAACCTTTCATTGGTGGGCATGGGCGAAGACGGCCTTGTCCGCGAATACCTCTTAAATGCAAAGCAGGGGCTGAATCGGATTGTCAGCATTATCAGGTCGCTTTTAGATTTTGCCCAGAGCTCTTCTCCCGCATTTAACAGGCCTATCGATATAAACAAGGCCATTGAGGACTCCTTGCTGATGATGAGCCACCATATCCGGTCTAATAATATAAAGGTGCTCAAGCAATCTAATCAGCAGTTGCCTTTAGTGCGTGATAGCGGGCTAAAATTGGTATTTACCAATATAATAAAGAATGCCTGCGATGCGATGCCGGAGAAGGGCACTTTAAAGATTTCTACAGGGATGAGTAATGGTTATCTTGAGATTAACTTTAGCGATACAGGCCAGGGTATCCCTGAAGAGATTCGGGACAGAATCTTTGAGCCCTTTTTTACTACCAAGCAAATGGGCAAGGGCTCGGGGTTAGGTTTAGCCATCTGTTATAGTATTATTCAGAGGCATAATGGTAAAATATTTCTGCAGCAGGCTAAAGAAAAAGGGGCAAGCTTTACTATCCAGCTGCCGCTTAATGGATTAGATCAAGCGAGAGGGCAATAGCAGAATGAACGACAGACATATCCTCGTGGTAGATGATGAGCCGTTGACCTGCCAGTCTCTATATGAGATTCTGAAATTTGAGGGATATAAAGTCAGCACTGCCCGGGACGGCCTGGAGGCGCTCAAATTTTTAGAGAAGTCGCCGCCGGATATAATAATAGCCGATATGAAAATGCCCAGGATGAATGGGCTGGAGTTATTAAGAAAGACCAGGGAAAAAGGTTTAGAAACAGCGGTGATATTAATTACCGGATACGGCTCTATCGAGACCGCGGTAGAGGCAATGAAAGAGGGGGCGTTTGACTATATTACCAAGCCCATCGTGGATAGTGAGATAAAGGTAGTTATTCAGAAGATAATAAACCAACAGGAGTTGATAGAAGAGAATCGCCTCTTACGGGAGAGGCTCGCCGCTACCACCAGGCAGAAATTCCATAACATCATCGGGCAGAATGCCGAGATGCAGAAGATTTATGCGATGATTGAGGCCGTAGCCAATTCCAATGCCACTATTTTGCTGCACGGAGAAAGCGGCACGGGCAAGCGGCTCGCCGCATGCGCCATCCATCAGAGCGATGCTTCTCGCCGGGAGAAGCCATTTATTGAAGTAAGCTGCGGGGCGCTGCCTGAGACATTATTAGAAACCGAACTATTCGGCCATATTAAGGGTTCCTTTACCGGGGCCATAAAAGATAGGGTGGGCAGGTTTGAACTTGCCCGTAACGGCACAATCCTGTTGGACGAAATAGATACATTTAGCCCTAATCTACAGGTGAAGTTACTGCGGGTATTGCAGAATGGAGAATTTGAACGTGTAGGGGATACTAAGACGGTAAAGGTCAATGTTCGCGTCATTGCCGCTACCAACCAGAATTTAAATGAAGCCATAAAAAAGGGGAGGTTCAGGGAAGATTTATATTATCGCTTAAATGTTATTTCTATCCACATCCCTCCTTTAAGGGAGAGAAAGGATGATATCCCCTTACTGGTCGAAGATTTCTTAAAGAAAAAGGATGAGCAGGCTGCCAATAATAAGAAGGTAAAGGGCGTTTCTAAAGAGGCAATGCAGGCCTTATTAGACTACGACTGGCCGGGAAATATAAGGGAATTAGAGAATGTCATTGAGCGGGCAGTAATTCTTACTAAAGGAAACACTATTGTGAGGCAAGACCTGCCCGAACCCCTCCAGAAAAAGGGGACAGATTTATTTTCTTTAAAGGTTTCTGACAATCCAGGCGCAAAATCGCTTAAAGAGAGGCTTAAGGGCTCAGAAGGACAGATTATCCAGCAGGCCTTAGAGCAGGTAAGCTGGAATCGCAAAAAGGCAGCCCAGAACCTGGGAATAAATCGCACTACCTTATATAATAAGATGAAAGAATGCGGTCTGTTAAAAAGAAAGAACCACAATTGAAGAGGCAAAAAGGACAGAACGATAGGTGAAGGGGGGGGTGATGGAAGGGATCCTTTTGAAAGAGGTAATTGACATTAAGCAGTGGCAGGAGATTCAAGACCACTTTGCGCAAGTTCTTGGAGTCACTATCCGTTTTGTCGAACCAAATGGCAATTTACTCACCAGGCCAAGTAAGACTACAAGGCTCTGTGAAGAGGTTATCAGGAGTTCAGCCGCAGGGATAGCCCAGTGTGGAAGGTGCCTTGCGCCCGCCGCACCTAATTTGGAAACAGAGCAGATGTGGAAGGAAGGCTACCTCTGTCCGATCGGTTTACATAACTTCTCTATCCCGGTTAACTTGCCCAACAATGAGACAATAGCCAAGCTCTTAGTCGGGCCGGTTCTTCTGGGTGAACGTCAAAAGCCAGGCAGATATCGGGAAAAGATAGCAGAATTGGGCATAGACCTGGATAAATTCATCGATGCCCTTATAGAAATTAAGGTCTTTTCTTTTTCGGGAATTCAGTCGGTGCTGGAGTTATTGCAGGATGTTGTTTGCTATCTCGTTGAATTAGGCTATCATAGATTCAAATTGGAAAAGATAATTCCCTTGCCCAAAGTAAGCAAAATGGTCTATAAATTTTATACAGATAAATTATTGAGCGCCCTTTTAGATGTGTCTTTTAATGTGACCGGCGCAGAGTTTGGCTCGATTATGCTCTTAGATGAGAAAAGCGGCAGCCTTTATATTAAGATAGGCAGGGGCATAAAAAAGGATATAATTAAACATACACGGCTAAAAATAGGCGAGGGAGTTGCCGGCCTGGCAGCTCAGGAGAATAAATTCTTATTGCTCGATGATAAATTTGCGGATGAGCGGATTAAAAATCGACTCCAACGCCCGGAGATAAAATCGGCTATTGTAGCCCCCATTCAGGTAAAAGATGAGCTCTTTGGGGTGATGAACATAGGGACCTTGCATCCTTCGGATAGATTTAGCGCAGAAAATATTGATGTCTTGCGTCAATTGATTAAATTGGTAACTACTACGATGACTTCTGCCTTTTCCTGAGGTGAGAGGGGAGAATCTTCAACTCCTCTCGATACTTAGCGACCGTCCGCTGCGCAATATCGGGAAAAAGGGGACAGATTTATTTTCTTGACTTATTTAAATTCACCCCACCTTACCTTCCTTCGCATAAATCTCAAACCGGTTATTTCTTAATCTATAAATTTTTTAAAAAAATTTGCAAGAATTTGGCCTTTTGGTGTGTCTATATAGTAGAGGC
>CAZPSS010000107.1:3791-4427 GCA_964589565.1 uncultured Planctomycetia bacterium | reverse complement strand
GGCCCGGATTTTCCAGCCCGATAGCGTTAAGCATCCCCTGATAAGTCTCGGCAATCCGCGGCGGGAGATTGCCTCTTCGGGCTTTCAGAGTAATTGTTTTGGTAATGAGCGCCCCCAATTTTTTAAGAGGCAGCAAGCCCTGATAATCCTCGCCATAGCCAAATGTTCCCGAAGCCACAACCACAGGATTAGCCAGTTTTAATCTGCCCAGCGAAACCGAAAGTTTAGGCCGCTTTACCATTGTATCTCCTTGAGATTAAACACCGGCCCGTCTTTGCAGACCCGCCTGTAGCCATTCTTTGTCGAGACGGCACAACCCAGGCAAGCGCCCACGCCGCAGGCCATATTCTCCTCTAAAGAAGCATAGGCGGATATACGCAAGCGAGAACTTATCCGGGCTATCTCTTTAAGCATTGGTTTTGGGCCGCAAGCATAAATAGTTGACAGTTGACAGTTGACAGTTGACAGTTTAAGGAACCTTCTTAGTAAATCAGTAGCGAAACCTTTGTAGCCTTTACTGCCGTCATTGGTAGCAATGTGCACATTGACGCCTAATCTTTTAAAATCCTTTTCGCAAAGAATATGACTTTTTGTTCTGGCGCCAATTAACACATATAACTGCTCTTTTTTTCTGTG
>CAZPSS010000107.1:0-3781 GCA_964589565.1 uncultured Planctomycetia bacterium | reverse complement strand
GAACTATCTTTTCCGCCAGCGCCAAAAGCGGGGCAACACCCATACCGCCGGCCACTAATATCGTTGTTCGTTGTTCGTTGTTCGTTGTTCGTATAAAATCAAAACCGTTGCCCAAAGGCCCCAAGACATCTATTTTATCACCTTTTTGCTTTTTTGCCAAAAGAGTTGTGCCCCGGCCAACAGTCCTGTAGAGAATTTCGAAATTATTCTGTTTGAGGCGGTGAAAACTAATCGGGCGCCTCAATAGCGGCTCTGCGCCATTATGACAACGCAGATGCACAAATTGGCCGGGCGCAGCCTTGCGGGCAATTCCAGGAGCGCCGATGGCCATCTTAAAATAATCCGGCCCGGCTTTTTTGTTAGATAGAATTCTAAATTTTCCTTGAATTACTTTTGGCATCGTGAGCAAAAGCAGGTTCCCCTGCCGCCTAATTTAATCTTTTTTATCTTCGCTTTACATCTTACGCAAGGCTCGCCTTCACGGTCGTACACTTTAAGGCGCAACTGGTATCCGCCTTTTTCTCCCCGCCCGTTTACATATTCATCTACCGAGGAGCCGCGGTATTGGATGCCTTCCCGCAAAACTTTCTGAATAGCGCTGTGCAACTTTTTAATCTCTTGGGCTTTTAATTCCTTCGCCGCGCGTCCGGGCAAAATACCGGCTAAAAAAAGCGCTTCCTGCGCATAGAGATTGCCGATTCCGGCAATAAAAGTCTGGTCCATCAAAAGCGGTTTGATCTTGGTCTTTTTACCTGCAAGCATCTCTTTAAACTTCTGCGCGCTAAATTCTTTCTCTAAGGGCTCTATTCCCAATTCCTGCACAAATTTTAATTTTTGCCAGTCGCCGACTACGCGAAGTTCGGCAAACAGCCGCTGGTCATTAAAATTCAAGTATTTGCCGCCGGACAAAACAAAGATTACCCGCGCCTTTGCTTGCTTTTCCGCAGAATAGATCAGCTGCCCGGTCATCCGCAGATGCACTACCAGATATTCGCCGGTAGAAAGCTTCATCGCCAGGACCTTTGCCCGGCGTAAAAAGTCCTTAAAAGCCGCTCCTTTCAAGCGCCTCTTAAATTCCGAAGGTCTCGGCTCTTTAATCACCCGGGGACTAAGAATCTCTACATCCTTAATCTTTTTACCTTTAACGTCTCTAATCAAATCCCGCCGAATTGTTTCGACTTCGGGTAACTCCGGCATTTTGTCATTTTCTTTCTTTGCCGATAAATCGGCAAACTACATTAACGCGGCGTAGTTGCCCAATTTATTGGGTTTTGTTTCTGTTTCTTCTTATCCAATCAATTGCCTCCTGCGCATCTTTAACTTTAATTACTCCTGGAATATCCCAGGTATTGATACCGAGGACAGGTTTCTTCATCTGCAAGGCAAAGGCAATTTCGGAAAGCGTGCCTTCTTTGCCGTCTATAGCAATAATAATATCGGCATTCTTCACTACCAAATTATTGCGCATATACCCTAATCCGGTAACAATGGGGATATCCACATAAGGATTGGCTTCTTTCTTATCGTGGCCGGGTAAAATACCTATTGTCCTGCCGCCTGCCGACCTTGCCCCCTTGCAGGCTGCCTCCATCACCCCGGTCAGCCCGCCGCAGACTAAGGTATGTCCCAACCGGGCAATGCCCTTGCCTGCCTCTTCGGCAATTTTCGCCATATCCCAAGTGCAGCTATGCCCGCCAATTACTGCAATAGTCATACTAACTACGCACCTATCCGTCAACTGTCAACTGTGAACTGTGAACTGTGAACTGTGAACTAAAATAGCGTGCCTGGGGCGACTCGAACGCCCAACACCCAGCTCCGGAGGCTAGTGCTCTATCCATTTGAGCTACAGGCACGAACTACTTTAGTTATTCTTCCTCGTCCTTCAAGGCCATTCCTTTGTCTACGTTATGAATGGCCGAAGGAGGACAGGCACATCGTATCCGTGTATATCCGTACTTTTCATCCGTGTAAATCAGTCCATGGTTTTTCTAAGTAAACTTTCAATTAGCGCCCTATCGTTTACCTTAGACTGGCTGAGAGAAAAACGGCCGATTTGGCTTACGCTCTTTTCCTTTAAAATGCGCTCCAGGGAATCTAAACAATGGTCCTTTCCCAAACCGCTGCCGTAAGTGGCAAAAACAACTGCTTTCTTTCTGAGTAAACCGCCTGCCTTCTCTAAAAACTCTCGCATTGCAGGAACCATCTCCCTGGCCCAAACCGGTGTGCCGAAAATTATTAAGTCATAGGGAGTGAGGTCTGTCTCTACCGAAGAGATTTCGGCTTTTTTCTTCATTAGCCCCCGCAAGGCCTGGATGAAAAAGTTTTTTGACTCACCCGGCGCCTCGATTCGCAGGCGCTTAACCGAATTAGCCTGCGCCGTGAGGATTTCTTCCATAACTTTTGCGGCCTTGTGGGTATTGCCGCTATAGGAATAATAAATTATGGCAATTTCCATTCTATTTCCTCCGTTTTAGTTCAAAAAAGCGTTAACTGCTTCTCTGTCTTTCCATCCTCTTCGCCAAATATTTCGATCTTTCCGTAAACCCCGTCATAGCCGGGGACGATCTTTACCTTTCCCTGCCGGACATTCAAAATACCTTTGGCCGCTCGAGGAGTACAGGATTTTACCAGCTCCTCCTCGGGAACATTAAGCAAGATGTCAAATTCGCTGCCCAGCCTCTGAACCATCAGGCGGTATTCCTGCTCCACTGACTGCGAGGCCTTGCCCACACCTTTGGCTTCGGCGATAATTTCATCTAAGGGGATTAAATTCTTAAAGGGTATGCCGCCTTCCAAGACATAGCCTTCGGGCCTATCCCCAAGTTGTTCAACCCTGTGCATAACTCCGATGGTTAAGGGCCGGGCGCAAACCGGGCAGATATTATTATTTTTCCTGCTCTCGGCGGGTGAGTAAAGAACCTCGCAATTCCTGTGCCCGTCAAAATGGTATTTTCCTTCCTGCGGGAAAAACTCTACTGTGGAGAGAAACCTTTGTTTATCCTTTTTCTTTAAGGTATCCAGGATAGCGTAATAGTCGAGCTCGCAATCAAAAACATTGGCTTCCCGGCCCAGGCGCGAGGGGCTGTGCGCGTCGGAATTGGAGATCAGGCTAAACCTGTCCAGGGCGCTCCAGCGCCAGTTCGTCCCAGGGTCCGAGGAGAGGCCTGTCTCCAAAGCGTAAATGTCTTTGCTGTATTGTCCAAAACATTCCTCAATCGTATCAAACCCGGAATTTGCGCCGAATAGACTATACCAGGGGGTCCAGATATGGCTGGGGACGATAAAGCAACCGGGGTTTGCTCCCAGGACTATCTCCATCAGGGATACGCAATCCAGGCCTAACATCGGCCGGCCGTCGGCTGTGAGTTTTCCGAAACCGGATAATTCGTCGCTAATTTTATCCGCCGTCTCAAAGTCGGGGGCAAAAATAACATTGTGGATTCTTCTGCCCCGCCCATTTTTGGAATAGATGTTGCTCACTTCGACAGTGAGAATAAAGTTTACTCCTCCGTAAGAAAAAAGGCCGTTTGCGGCGGGCTTTAGCGCAGCCTTTAGCTCCTGAAGCCAGAGGTGATGGGTAAAGTCCCCTGTGCCCAACAGAGAAATGCCCTTAAGCTTAGCCCACAGTGCAAGATGCTCTAAATTCATCTCCTTGCTTGTTGCCCGGCTGTATTTGGAATGAATGTGAAAGTCGGCGATGAATTGCGCCATAATTTTAGAATTGTCATTGCGAGCGAGCGTAGCGAGCGCCTGCCCCCAGCGCTTTAATTCACGAAGT
>CAZPSS010000106.1:0-4445 GCA_964589565.1 uncultured Planctomycetia bacterium | reverse complement strand
TTGAGAGAGAACGGTCAGAGGGTTATATTAACAGAGTAAAAGACTTTCTTGATGGCTATGATGACAGCAAAGAAAAGATAGATTTTGCCACCAAAAAGGAGCTCGCGCGGCTGCTTTTTAAAAACATCAAAATCGCCCCGGCCATTGGCGGTTCTTTGCCCCCAAAAAGAATTTCTTTTTCTCTTTTTCCCCCTTTTAATTTTTTGTTTTCGGAAACAGAAAGAAAATCACAATGTCAAAAGAATCAAAGGATTATAAAAATATGCCAAAAAAAGTCTACATCCGCACATTCGGCTGTCAAATGAATGTGCGGGATTCGGAGATTATTCTGGGGATGCTGCAACAAAAGGGGTATCGGCAGGCCGGGAGGATAGAGGAGGCAGATGTTATTCTGTTTAACACCTGCGCGGTGCGCCGGCAGGCGGAACAGCGGGCCTGGAGTAACGTGGGGATGGTGGGGAAACGAGGGACGAGGGACGAGGGACGAGGGACGAAGATAATTGGGGACACTCGCCCTCATAAAAAAATCATAGGGCTCGTAGGTTGTATGGCGCAGGCGTATCAGGATGAGGTTTTCCGAAGGGCGCCGCAGGTGGGTCTGGTTTGCGGGCCGGCGAATATCTATGATATTCCGCAGTTAATAACAAAAGCAAGGGATGGAAATGCGCAGGTTTTGGCTGTGGATAGGCAGAGGCGCCCGTTAGTTAGATGCGATGGTTTCAGGAGCGCAAGTCTCAAGGCTTTTGTTTCCGTTATGTACGGCTGCAATAATTTCTGTTCCTATTGCATTGTCCCTTATGTGCGGGGAAGAGAAGTTAGCCGTCCATTGAAACATATCCTTGATGAGGCTAAAGGTTTAGCCGGGCAAGGGGTTAAAGAGATAACCCTGCTGGGGCAAAATGTCAACTCTTACGGCAAGGACTTGAGAGGAAAAATAAATTTTGTCCGGCTTCTGGAGAAATTAGATAGAATAGAAGGCATAGAACGCATCCGCTTTCTTACCAGCCACCCCAAGGACGCTTCAAAGGAGTTGTTTGGCGCAATGCGCGATTTGCCCAGGCTCTGCGAGCATTTGCACCTGCCGCTTCAGGCAGGCTCTGATAAAATATTAAGAAGGATGAACAGGGGGTATACTTTAAGAAATTATTTAAAGTTGATAGAAGATTTGCGCCGCGTAATTCCTGATTGCGGCCTTAGCACCGACATTATCGCGGGTTTTCCCGGCGAGAGCGAAGCCGACTTTCAGAAGACTCATCGGGTGCTGCAAAGGATTCGGTTTGACGAGGCCTTTATTTTTAAATATTCGCCCCGGCCGAAGACAAAAGCCGCGCAGCTAAAAGACGATGTGTCCCTGGAGATAAAGCAGCGCAGGAATCAGGCGCTGTTGAAATTACAGGAAGAAATCTCCTTAAAGAAAAACAAAAGTTTATTAGGCGGCTCTGTGCGGGTCTTGACGGAGGGCCCGGGCAATTATTTTGGAAGTGATTCAAGCAAAGCGAATATGCTCCAGGGAAGAAGCCGCGCAAACAAGGTTACCTTATTTTCCGGGAAAAGAGGCTTGATTTCTCAAATAGTAAATGTGAGAATAAACAGGGTTACGACGCACACATTAATCGGTGAGGTCAATGGTAAAAAGAATTAGCCTGGTGATTGTTATGTTTTTTGTTTGCGCCTTTTCCGGCGTTTGTCTTTTTGCCCAGGACTCGGGCTTGAGCAACGTAGAGGCCCTGATGTTAAAGGGCGCATATTCGCAGGCCGCCGGAGAGTGCGAGAGGTTTTTGGCCGGCCGCCATCGAGCGGCGATAGAATGCAAAGCGCATTATCTTCTGGGAATCTGCCTTTTGAAAGAGGAAAGGTATGATGAGGCCAGAAAAAATTTCGATATAATTCTGCGGCGCTTCCCGCGCAGTAAATTCTGCGATGACGCAAAGCTCAGTATCGCCGACTCATACCTTTTAGAAGGAGATTATAATCAGGCAAGCCCCTATGCCGGTTCTTACTTTTCGGTGCAGGTGGGCTGCTTTGGCAATAAGACGAACGCAGAAAAATTACGCGGCAAATTGATTAGTAAAGGATACCAGGCTTATATATTGGAACTGCCGGGGGATGGCCTCTACCGTGTCAGAGTGGGCAAACTTAGCAGCAGGCCAGAGGCAGGCTCGTTAGAGCGGCGGCTTAAGGCCGCAGGCTATTCTACGAAGGTGTGCCCATAACTTTGCCGAGGTTCAACCTCATCGAGGTTGAACCTCGATAATAAACAGATGCCAAAAGCTAAAGCAAAAAAGCCGCTTATCTGCCTAATCGGGCCTACGGCGGTGGGAAAGACAGAAGTTGCCTTGCAGTTAGCCAAGAGAATTAGGGCCGAAATTATTTCCTGCGATTCTATGCAGGTATATAAAGGAATAGATATAGCCAGTTCGAAGCCGACGAAAAGACAGAGAAAAGAGGTTCCTCATCATCTCATCGATGTCGCAAGCCCCTGCCGGCAATACAACGCCGCGCGCTTCAGGACATCTTGCCTGAAAATAATAGGCGATATCCATAAGAGAGGAAATCTGCCTTTGATAGTTGCCGGCACCGGACTTTATCTGCGCGCCCTCTTAGACGGCCTCTTTACCGGCCCCGGCCAGAGCGCGCAGCTTCGCAGGAGATTTTATCAACAGGCAAAAAAATACGGGCCGGCCCATCTTTATAAAAAGTTAAAAGAGATAGACCCGCCGGCGGCCGGGGCCATTCATCCACACGACCTGCGCCGGATTGTCCGGGCGCTGGAGGTATATGAACTGACAGACCTGCCGATTTCAAAATTAAAAAAGAAAGCAAACGGCATCAGGAGTAAATATGATGTGCGCATATTCGGTTTAAAAAGACAGAGGGACCGGCTTTATGCCCGGATAGAGAAGAGAGTGGATGAGATGTTCAGGCAGGGACTGGTGGCGGAAATAAAAAAGCTCACCAGGCGCAAGGTATCCAGGACGGCAAAGTCTTTGCTGGGATATAAAGAAATCGAAGGGTTCCTCAACGGTGAATATTCTTGCGATGAGGCAAGAGGGCTTTTAAAAAGAAATACCCGTCGATATGCCAAACGCCAGCTTAGCTGGTTTAGAAAAGAAAAAGGGGTAAGATGGGTTGAAGTCGGCCCCAGGGATACCCCGGAACTTGTGGCTAAAAAGATAGCTTCGTCAAAAGATGTGGGAGACCGGCAGAGATAAAAAAGAAAGGTCCGTTCTGGTCGCAGTAGATATTAAAGGCCGGGATAGCTGGACAGCAGAGGACTCTTCAAGAGAGTTGGGGGAACTGGCCTCATCAAGCGGGGCAAGAGTAGTTGGAGGGATAATCTGCCGCCGCGCAGAACCCACACCTTCATATTTTATTGGTAAAGGCAAGGCAGAGGAAATAGCGCGGCTCGCCCTGAGCTTAGACGCCGATGCAGTGATTTTTAACGAAGACTTAAGCAGCACCCAGCAGAGAAATTTAGAAGAAATAATCGATGTTAAGACTATCGACCGCACGCAGTTAATCCTAGACATATTCGCCCAGAGAGCGAAGAGCATGGAAGGAAAGATCCAGGTTGAGCTGGCTCAACTCGGGTATCTCCTGCCCCGTTTAACCGGCAAAGGTATTATCCTTTCCCGCCTGGGCGGCGGTATCGGCACGCGCGGGCCGGGTGAAAAGAAACTGGAGGTAGATAGAAGAAGGATTAGAGAGCGCATTGGCAGATTGAAGAAGGACCTGCAGGACTTAAGCCAGCGAAGACAGTCTCTGCGGGAACACAGGAGGCGCGGCGCCCTTGCGACCGTTGCCGTTATCGGATATACCAATGCGGGAAAATCTACCTTGATTAACCGCATAACCGACGCCCGGCAGAGCGTCAGAGACAGCCTTTTCAGCACTCTGGATTCTGTGGCCAGGAGGTTTACTTTGCCCGGCAAACAGAAGGTGCTGTTTTCTGATACAGTCGGTTTCCTGCATCGGCTTCCCCACCACCTTATCGAGGCCTTTAAGGCTACCCTGGAAGAAGTAAAAGAGGCAGATATATTATTGCATATTCTGGACATCAGCTCTGCCTGCGTTTATGAACAAAACGAGGCGGTTTATGAAGTATTAAAGGAATTAGAAGCCGACAAGAAACCAATGGTTGTGGCATTGAATAAGTTGGATTTGGTTAATGACCAGTTCCGTGTTAAGCGTTATTTAAAAGACTTTAAAAATAGCGTGGCTATCTCTGCCTTAAAAGGGATAAACATCGAACAATTATTGGAACAGCTGAGCCTGCGGTTGGACGACTTAATGGCCGAGATAGAAGTTTCCATTCCTCAGGCTCAGATGCACCTGCTAAGCTTAATTTACAGGGAGGGTGAGGTCTTTAAGAAGGAGTATCGAAAAGGTAAGATCTATTTACAGGCCCGGGTTCCCCACAAAATTAAGGCGAAAGTGGAACATCA
>CAZPSS010000105.1:0-4564 GCA_964589565.1 uncultured Planctomycetia bacterium | reverse complement strand
AATATTGACTCTAATAGTATGCTCAACCCACCTGCCCGTCTCTACCGGAACAGTGCTCTTTTCCACTATCAATCGATAGGAAGGCATAAAACGGGCTATATTTTGCACTACCCGCTCAATGTCGGTGAGGTCGGCCTCGCCGTTTTCCTTAGGGGGCGTGCCCACGGCAATAAAGATGACATCGGACTTCTTGACCGCTCCTTTTAAATTGGCAGTAAAAGTTAACCTCTTTTCCTTAACATTTTTCACTACGAGCTCTTCTAATCCCGGCTCATAAAAGGGCATAATAGATTTCTTCAGGGCAGCGATTTTAGGCCCGTTATTGTCCAGGCAGATTACTTGATTTCCCAGTTCCGCAAAGCAGGCACCGCTAACTAAACCAACGTGTCCTGCTCCGACGATACATATATTCATTTTTAAATCACCTTATCGAATATTGAGAGCCAAATTTTGGCCTGTGGTAGCTCTTGCCAAACTCCAACGGCAACTCCGGGAAGGCCTTCAGGCGAAAGACAAGGTATATGCTCTCTCCCTCACCCCGCGAGACTGTGTAGAGAATCTCCGATGTCCAGCAGTGCAGGTCGCGTATTATTCTGTATTCCTGCTCTCTTAAATCGTAAATCTTTTTCTTGGAATAGGGGTAACCTTTGAACATAAAGTTCTGGTATATCCCCACCTTCCACAAAGGCGTGGGCCTAAAGGATATCTCGAATATGGCCTCGCTGTAGCTTTCATGCGCATAGCGATAACCAAGGCCGCACTTCCATTTATCCCCTCTGTCTGCGTAAATATCAAAATTAAATGTCTTAAATCTATCCTGGAGATGGTCGTAGGCGGTATCAAATTCTAAAGTCAGCCAGTTAAAAGGGGTAAATTCAAAATCAAAGCCGACATCGGAAAACTTACTCCCCGAGGAAAGCCTGTAAGCATAAGATGTAGAGACAGTCAAACGCGCCAAATCCACGGCCTCAAACGCCTCCTCGCTCTTGCCCTCAATACTACGCACAACCTTCTTTTTGGTCTGCAGCTTATTTTCTAAAGAGAAGGTAAATTGATTAAGCCTGCTGATACTATCCAGGCCGTCAAACTGCACCAGTTTCTCGGAGGCAATTGTGGGCCTGTGGATGTAGTCATATCCTACTTTCGGAGTAATTATATGTCTTAACTTATTTACATCCAACCCCCACTTATTAGTGTACACCTCAAATATCCTATAAAATTTAGTCTCTACGCCTACGCCCGTATAAAATGCCCCCCGAAACCAATCGCCGTGGTTTCCATATTTATCTTTGGTATAATAGGTCTCTCTTCCGGCCACGTAAGGCGTAAAATGCAAAAAAGTTACTTTAAAAGGGCGCGAGAGCTTATTGTAGGTATCGAATCTAACCGTATCTTCATCTATATTGCTGGGGTGGGCATATTTTCTGCTCAAATTGGCAAAAGAATTTGACGATTGCCAATAAAGCTTTGAATCTTCCCCGCCTATTCTCACACTGTGTATGTCTAATTTTACTTCTGGTTGATATTCCAGGCGCGTAAAGATTTTATTAAATCTTCTTTTGCCTAAAAAACTAACGGTATAATTGGGCCTGCTTCTGATAACGGAAAGATAAGACTCCGGAGTTGGGCAACGTTCATAATCTTTTCGATAGAAATAATCCTTCAATATATCGGTATCGCTTAAGCCCCAGTATTCGAACCGAAGGTCTGTATTCCGGTCGATATCCCAGCTATGCCGGTTGTGAATCATATATCTTTCCCGCTCGTGAGTAATGCGCGGCTGGTTCCACGGATGGTTGCTTTCTAAGTCTCTTTCGTTCATATAGTAGGTCTTCACAAAGCCTTTACCGTATCCCCGAGTTTGGTAGTAGTTATCAAAACCGCTGGCAAAATCCTTTTTCTCGCGGTAATCTAAATGCAAAACCCCCTTAAGGTACTGGCTGAATTCATAACGCCAGGCAGTCAAGACGTAAAATCCCCAGTCTTTATCCTTGCCGGGAAGGACAGTTACCTTAGGACGGTCCGGCTTTAAGGCGTAACTGTAATAAGGTAAATAAAATAAAGGGGCATTGAATGCATAGACAATTACGTGGCGCATTACCACCTTATCATCAAGAAATATCTTGGCCGTTTTAGACTGAATGCGATAATGCGGCTCGGCAAGGTCGCAGGTGGTCATATAACTCTTGCGCATCGTTATTTCCTTGGGCCCTTCTTTTACTGCTGCTGGCCCCTTCCCGTATATCACCTGAGAGGCAAACCCCGCTTCATAAATCTGCCCGGTCTGTGTAGCAAAATTGTATTCGCACTTTTCTCCGGTTAAAATAGAGTCCTTCTGATACAAGATAATGTTTCCTTCGCCCACTCCCTCTTTCGTATCTAAAGAAATATTAATCTTGTCGCAGGTTATCTTTACATCCTCGTAAATAACTATCACGTGGCCTTCAGCCGTTAACTTCTGCTCAGCTTCCAGGAATACTACTTCATCCCCGTGGCAGACGATAGGCGCTTTTTTTTCTTCAGCATAAGCGGCAGAAAAAGAAGAGAGAAAGATTAAAGCAAATGTCATTGCGAGGAGTGAAACGACGAAGCAATCTCTTTTTGGGATTGCTTCGGCTGACTTCGTCAGCCTCGCAATGACGCCTGCGTGTATCTGCCTCATCAAAAGGTCTTCTCCTTATCCGAAAGCTTCTGCCAGTCCCGTAAAAACCTGTCTATGCCGATATCCGTTAAGGGATGCTTGAGAAGCTTTTCTAAAACATCGAAAGGGCAGGTGGCGATATCTGCGCCGGCCATGGCGGCCTCCAGCACATGTAAGGGATGGCGAATGCTGGCGACTATAATCTGCGTCTTATAGCCGTAATTAGCGTAAATCTGCTTTATAGCGCGCACAACATTCATCCCTTCGTGGCCTATATCATCAAGGCGGCCGATAAAGGGGCTGATAAACGTGGCGCCGGCCTTGGCAGCCAGGAGCCCTTGAGTGGCGGAAAAGCAAAGGGTTACGTTAGTCATAATCTTTTCCCGGCTTAAAATCTTAACCGCCTTCAATCCATCGCAGGTCAAGGGAATTTTAACCGCAATATTTTTGCCGATTCCGGCCAGCCTCCTGGCCTCCTCAACCATAGCAGGGGCATTGAGGCTCACTACCTCCGCGCTTATAGGGCCATCTACGATTTCGTGGATCTCCTTAACCAGCTCCACGAAATTCCTCTTCTCCCGCGCCACCAGGGTGGGATTGGTGGTTACCCCATCAAGTATCCCCCAGCTCGCTGCCTCTTTAATCTGCTCAATATTAGCGGTATCGATAAAGAGCTTCATCTTCGCCTCCCAATATAGGGTAATATCTTAACCCAAAACCTAAGAAATTTCAACCCTATTCCTTCCTTCCTGCTTGGCGCGGTAGAGGGCCTGGTCGGATTTATCTATCAACTGCCGGGACGCGGTAGAGTCTTCGGGGAAAACCGCCACTCCGATACTTACTTCAGTCTTGATAGTCTCATTGTAGGCGCGGAATTTGTGCCTGTCTACGTTTGCCCGAATCCTCTCGGCAACTCCGGCAGCGCCGGCCTTGTCTGTGTCCGGCAGAAGAACAGAGAATTCCTCTCCTCCGTATCTTGCCGCCAAATCTATCTCGCGCACCGTGGATTTAATTACCCCGGCTACTTCTTTCAGAACCGCATCTCCCGTTAAATGGCCGAAGCTGTCGTTACATTGCTTAAAACGGTCTATATCTATCATCAAAAAGGCAAGATGCAGGTGGTGGCGGGCGCTCCTTTTTATTTCTTCGTCCAGGCGCTCAAGAATGTACCTGCGCACAAAAAGGCCGGTCAGGCCGTCATTGATTGCCAGCTTCTGTATCTTCTCATAGAGCTTTATTTTTTTCATCACTAAACAAAACTGATTGGCCAAAGTGGAAAAAGTCTCTAACTTATCGAAAGATAAACCCTCAACTCCCAGAGTGCCTAAGAATTTATTTTCGGCCGTAAGGGGGACCAAAACAAGAGGATCCAACCAGGTAATCTTTTGTATGTGAAATCCCTGCTTCAAGAGCTCGGAATCAGACGGCTCAACATCGACAACGCTCGCCTCGGGCGAGGCATATTTTAATTCAAATACTTTCTCTATCCGGGACAATCCTACCTCTTCGTCTATTAAAATCAGGCGGCACTTCTTGAACCGGAAAAGTTCCGTTAATCTCTTCCCCAAAATATTGAAGGCATCACGGACGTCCGCAGCCGCGGACATATCCCGGGTCATTTTATAGAGTTCGGAGGTCCCAAAAGCCTCCTCGGTTAGATGAAAGTTGGACCGCCTGATTATAGAGCTTTCTTTTTGCATCTTTTCATAGGAAAGTTTCGCTGTTTCTTTAGCGGCCTTCAAAGAAAAGCGCTGCCGGCGCCAGATTAAATTGAACCGCCGGCAAAACAAAGGCGTCAGGTTAAAAATAGCAATGGTAAATAATATATTTGCCGGGCTCTGCTGCGCATAAATAAAGGTCGCTGCCCCTAAACTGCAAAGAAGAGAAACTACATACGAGAATTCAATCCGGAAAAAAAGGCCT
>CAZPSS010000104.1:0-4581 GCA_964589565.1 uncultured Planctomycetia bacterium | reverse complement strand
GAATATAAACGCGTGCAAAGGGATATTGCTCTTGCCCAAGAGGCAAAGACGGCAGTGCACATTGCCCATGTAAGCTGCAAGGAGTCTGTAGAGGCTATTGGCGCAGCCAAGAAAAGAGGCCTTAAAGTTACAGCGGAAACTGCCCCGCATTATTTTGCCTTGACGGAAGATGCGCTTTTGGGTTTTGATACGAATATGAAAGTGAATCCGCCGCTGCGAAGCCACGAGGATGTGCGGGCGATAAAACAGGGCCTCAAAAGCGGCATAATTGATGCGATTGCCTCAGACCACGCCCCGCATACCGAGAACGAAAAGGATATTGAGTTTGACCGCGCGGCATTCGGGGCAATTGGCCTGGAGACGGAATTGGCGGTGGCTATTACAGAGCTCGTGCAGACAGGCGTATTAGATTGGCCAGAGCTGGTAAAAAAATTGGCCGCCAACCCCGCTAAGATTTTGGGCATAGATAAAGGCACCCTGGGGGTGGGTTGCGATGCAGACATTATTGTGCTCTCTGCGCACAAAGAGTGGCTGGTGAAAAAAGAGGGCTTCCTCTCCAAAAGCAAAAATTCACCTTTTATCGGAAGGACGCTAAAGGGCGTAGTAGAATATACGATTTGCCGGGGCAAAATCGTATATCAGGCAAAGTGAAATTTATCCTCACCAAAGAATTGGGAAGATTGGCCAAGTGGCTGCGCATCTTAGGCTACGACAGCAGCTTTTATCGGCAGGACAATCTAAGCACGCTGGTTATTACGGCGCTGCGCGAGGAAAGAGTTATTCTCACGCGCAATTCACGGATGAGCAGATTTCCCGGACCGCGTATAATAAAAATAGACTCCGATTTTGTGGCTCAACAGATCAAGCAGGCTTTATCACAGCTTAAGCTCAAGCCCAAAGCCAAAGATATGTTTACCCGCTGCGTAATCTGCAATATAGAATTGAAGGAGATTGCCAAAAGCCGCGTCAAAAATAAAGTCCCCGAATATGTCTATCAAACGCAAAAGGATTTTGTAGCTTGCCCTCAATGTAAAAAAGTTTACTGGCAGGGGACGCATTGGGGAAATGCCAGAAAATACCTGGAGAAGATTCAAAATGTTTATCGCTGACCTCCATATTCATTCCAAATATAGCCGGGCAACGAGCAAGGAAATGGATTTAGACCACCTGGTGGAGTGGGCCCGGCTCAAAGGCATTTCTCTTTTAGGGACAGCGGACTTTACCCATCACCTCTGGCTTCAGGAGCTAAAGTCAAAACTAAAGCCCGCCGGCAACGGACTTTTTTCCTATCAAGGCGTGAATTTTATCCTCGCCACCGAAGTGAGCAATATCTATTCTAAAGGCGGGCGGGGAAGGAGAATCCACAATCTTATTTTTGCCCCCGACTTTGAGACGGTAGATAAGATTAATGATGAACTGGCCGGTTTCGGCAACCTCGCCGCTGACGGGCGGCCGATGTTAGGCCTGGATTGCGTATCTCTTGTGGAGATAGCCTTGGGCGCAAACCCTGATTGTTTTATCGTTCCCGGGCATATCTGGACTCCCTGGTACAGTTTATTCGGCTCCAACTCAGGATTTGATACAATTGAAGAGTGTTTTGGGCAATATACCAAAGATATTTACGCCTTGGAAACAGGGCTCTCGTCGGACCCTGGGACGAACTGGCGCTGGAGTGCCTTGGATAGATTTAGCCTGATCTCAAATTCGGATGCGCACAGCCCTTCCCGCCTCGGCCGGGAGGCCAATGTATTTGACTGCGAGATGGACTATTACGCCATCCTGGACACCTTAAAGAGGAAGGATAAGGAGAGATTCCTTTACACTGTGGAATTCTTCCCGCAGGAAGGAAAATACCATTACGACGGCCACAGAAATTGCAGCGTTCTTTATTCGCCCGGCGAGAGCAAACGAAATAATAATCTCTGCCCGGTTTGCGCGCGGCCTTTAACTATCGGAGTTATGCACCGGGTGGAAAGACTTTCGGACAGACCCGCCGGATTTGTTTTAGAGAACGCCGTCCCTTTCAAAAATCTGATTCCGCTGGATGAGATTATCGCCGAGAGCAAGGGCGTGGGTAAGGCTGCAAAGTCTGTAGAGCAGGAATTTCGTCTCCTGGTTCAGAAGTTGGGCAGCGAATTTGATATCTTGCTTAATGTTCCCGAGGAAGAGTTAATAAAATCCTGTGCTCCCCGCCTGGCCCGGGGCATCTTGAATGTCCGTCAAGGAAAAGTAAAGATAACCCCGGGATATGACGGGGTTTTCGGCAAAATAGAGCTCTTTGGCGAAGAGGATGGAAAGACAGAAAAACAGCTAACGCTTTTTTAAACTAAAGCGGAGGAAATAGAATGGATACCGCCGTAGTTTATTATTCTTATAGCGGCAATACCCACAGAGCCGCCAAGGTCGTCGAAGAAGTCCTTAAATCGCAGAATAATGCGGTAAGGCGGCTGAGAATCGAGGCGCCGAGCGAATCCAATAACTTCTTCGTTCAGGCCCTGCGGGGGCTGGCCAAGAAAAAGACCGAAATTAATCCTATAGAGACAGACCTTTCCGGATACGATTTAATAATTTTCGCCACGCCTGTGTGGGCCGGAAAAATGGTTCCGGCAATGCGAAAGTTTTTAGAAAAGGCAGGCGCTCTTGGCGGGAAAAAGGCTATTGTGTTTGTTACTTACGGCAGCGGTTTCGGCAAAGAGCATTGTTTGCGTTCTCTGGAGGCAGCGATAGAGAAGAAAGGCGCTAATTGCCTTGGGCGTTTTTCTCTCAGCCAGCATAAGGTAAACGATAGAGCGCTAATAGAGGATCTACTGAAGAAAAATATGTGCCTGTAGCTCAAAGGATAGAGCACTAGCCTCCGGAGCTAGGTGTTGGGCGTTCGAATCGCCCCAGGCACGCTCTAATAAAGAGATGAATATAGCAGTAATTGGCGGACATAGTTGTTCTGCAGATATAGCGAAGATTGCCGAAAGCGCAGGCAAGGGGATTGCTCAGATGGGCCATACCTTAATCTGCGGCGGCTTAGGCGGAGTGATGGAGGCGGCCTGCAAGGGAGCAAAATCTGCCGGCGGAAAAACAGTCGGGATTTTGCCCGGGCACGATAAAAGCGAGGCCAACCCCTATGTAGATATCCCCATCGTTACAGGTTTAGGTTATATGCGCAATAATTTAGTAGTGAAAAATGCCGAGATTATTATTGCCATAGACGGCAAAGAAGGCACGCTTTCGGAAATCGCCTTTGCCCTGCAGATGAAAAAGCCTGTTCTCGGCATCAATACCTGGGATATTCCCGGAATAGTTCAGGTTAAAGATGCGCAAGAGGCCATTGATTGGATGGAGAAGAGAAATAAGTAGCTCGCTCCGCAAGGACACCGGGCCCTGAGATAAAGGGAGGTAATGAAATTGCCGGAACTACCCGAAGTCGAAACTATTCGGCGGGATTTAATTAGAGACGTTAAAGGTAAAAAGATTAAGGATGTCGAAATCCTTAATCCGAAGGTAATTAAAGAGCCGAAACCCGCGGAATTTAAAAAACGCATAAAAGGAGCAACTTTTCAAGATTTCTTGCGCCGGGCAAAGGTCCTGGCAATGAAACTCTCTACCGGAGATTATCTGGTTGTGCATTTACGGATGACCGGACAGTTAATCTATTCTGCCGAAAAGCAAGAAAAGGCGCGGGTGGTCTTTGTTTTATCCGGCGGCCGCTACTTAAGTTTTAACGACCAGCGCCTGTTTGCCGAGCTTCGCCTGGTCTGCGACTGGCAGAAGTTGAAGTTCGTGCGGGAGCTGGGAATAGAGCCGCTAGAGAAGGAATTCACCGTAAAAAAATTTAAAGAGATGCTCGGCGATAAAAAGACCAGGATTAAACCGCTTTTAATGGACCAGACCTTTATTGGCGGAATCGGCAACCTCTACGCCCAGGAGGCCCTTTTTCTGGCCGGTATTTTACCTGGGCGCCCGGCGAATAGACTGAAAGGCGAAGAGATTAAAGGGCTGCACCGGGCTATTCAGAAAGTTTTGCAGGACGCCATTCAATACCGCGGCTCATCCGTGGATAAATACGTAAACGGCCGCGGGAAAAAGGGGGATTACCATTTGCGCCTTAAGGTCTACGGCCGCCGGGGCAGGCCTTGCGTAAAATGCAAGAGCAGCATAAAAAAGATTAGTCTGGGCGGAAGAGGGACTTGTTTTTGCCCCAAATGCCAAAAATAATCCAGGGGAAATTCAAAATTTTATATAATAAAAAAGCCGGGCCGGATTATTTTAAGATGGCAATTTGCGCGCCCGGGATTGCTCAGAAAGCCCTGCCCGGCCAATTTGCGCATCTGCACTGCCAAAATAGCGTAGAGCCGTTATTAAGGCGCCCGTTTAGCTTTCACCGTATCAATCGGAATAATTTTGAAATTCTCTACAAAGTTGTTGGCCGGGGCACAAACCTTCTGGCAAAAAGGCGAAAAGGTGATAAAATAGATGTGCTGGGGCCTTTAGGGAATGGATTTACCGCTACACGCTCAAAAATAATATTAGCTGCGGGCGGAATGGGCGTGGCGCCGCTTTTGGCGCTGGCGGAAAAATTAGCGGATA
>CAZPSS010000103.1:3529-4608 GCA_964589565.1 uncultured Planctomycetia bacterium | reverse complement strand
ATTTATTTTTAGGTGGAACAAATTTAAAAAATAAATCTGTCCCCTTTTATTGCCGCCCGCCTGCCTTTCTATTGGCAGGGCAGGCAGGAAGGCAATTTTCTTGGGGTGTAGGAAAGTATAAAAATCACCCACTGCGAAAATCGTAGTAAGTTATCGCGAAGCGATTTTCTTGCTGATACTGAAAGGTGTCTAAAAGTGAGAATAGAAAAGGCAGAAAGATTGAAGAGGCTGCCGCCTTATCTTTTTGCGGAGATTGATAAAGCCAAGAGAAAGGCTCAGGAATCGGGTCGCGACATAATTAATTTAGGTGTAGGCGATCCTGACCAGCCTACTCCCAAACATATCATAGATAAGTTGTATGAAGCGGCAAGGGACCCCGGCAACCATCATTATGCCTTAGATTTTGGGATGCGCAGTTTAAGAGAGACAATTGCCCGCTGGTATGAAAAGAGATTTGCCGTGAAGCTCGATCCGGATAGGGAAATCTTGCCTTTATTGGGCTCAAAAGAAGGCCTTGCTCATTTACCTCTGGGCTTGATTAATCCGGGAGATACAACGCTGGTTCCCGAACCTTGTTATCCGCCTTATCGTTCGGCGACTATCTTTGCCGGAGGAACGCCTCACTACTTACCCCTGTTGGAAGAGAATGAGTTTTTACCCCAATTGAAGAAGGTTCCTTCCAGTGTCCTTGCTAAAACCAGACTTCTTTTTCTGAATTACCCCAATAACCCGACGTCGGCGACAGCGGATGAGAAATTCTTTACCTTAGCAGTTGAATTTGCCCGCAGGCACAACGTTTTGCTTGCCCAGGATGCCGCCTACTCGGAGATTACCTTCGGAAACTTCCGGGCTTTGAGTATACTCCAGGTTGAAGGCGCTAAAGACTTAGCTGTGGAATTTCATTCCCTTTCCAAGACCTATAATATGACAGGCTGGAGAGTGGGTTGGGCCTGCGGCAATCGGGATATTATTGCCGCTCTTTCCCAGGTTAAATCGAATATAGATTCGGGCATTTTTCAGGCCATTCAGATTGCCGCTATCGAGGCGTTAAATACAGGCCCCGAACATCTTGAGAATTT
>CAZPSS010000103.1:0-3519 GCA_964589565.1 uncultured Planctomycetia bacterium | reverse complement strand
TATCAACAGAGGCGGGATGTTCTTTGCCGGAGATTAAATGAGTTGGGTTGGAGAGTTAATAAACCCAGGGCCACCTTCTATATCTGGACGAAATTGCCCAGGGGATATTCGGATTCAATAAAGTTTGCGCGGCTTCTTTTGGATAAAGCAGGCGTAATAGTTACTCCCGGTGTTGGTTTTGGCCCTTCCGGCGAAGGTTATATCCGCTTTGCCCTGACTGTTTCTGAAGAAAGATTGCAGGAAGCGACAGTAAGAATCAAAAAGGTTATTTAATGGTAACCTCTTATATTGCCCTGGGTTCAAACTTAGGAGACCGAAGCCTAAATATTAACCTCGCCCTTGAATACCTCAGACAAGACCCCGCCATCAAAATTCTCAAAATATCTTCTCTTATTGAAACAGAACCGCTCGGCGGCCCGCCTGCCTGGCTAAATTCGGGGTGGGCAGGCCCGCCCCATTCCAAATTCTTTGTTGTGACAGCTTGCAATTTGGAACGGGGCACGCCTCAAGCGAAATTTCTCAACGGGGCGGCTAAATTAAAGACCAATTACTCTGCGCAAGAGTTACTAAAGAAACTTCAGGAAACCGAAGTTAAGTTAGGAAGAGAGAAACTGCGTCCTAAAAATCAGCCCCGCACTATTGACCTGGATATCCTCCTTTACGGAGATTCAAAAATAGACGAAGAGAGTTTAAAAATCCCCCATCCCCGGATGTGGGAGAGGGAGTTTGTGACGAGGCCTCTTCGCGAAATTGCACCGGAGTTGTTTAAGTAATGAAAGTTATTTCAAGTATCCGGCAAATGCAGGCCTGGTCGAGAAGGATGCGCCATGAGGGCAAGACTATCGGTTTTGTGCCTACGATGGGGTATCTGCACGAAGGACATTTGAGTTTGATGCGCCGGGCGCGCAAAGAGAATGATGCGCTTGTAATCAGCGTCTTCGTTAATCCGACACAGTTTGGGCCGCGGGAAGATTTCAGGCGCTATCCGCGAAATTTTGCCGGGGATAAGAAATTATCGGGGGACTGCGGCGCGGATGTAATATTTTATCCCCGCGCCAAAGATATGTATCCGCGCGGTTATAAGACTTATGTGGAAGTAAAAGATTTAAGTAATGTGCTTTGCGGCGCATCGCGTCCGGGGCATTTTCGCGGAGTAACCACCGTCGTGTTTAAACTCTTCAATATCGTCCAGCCCGAGATTGCCTACTTTGGCCGCAAGGACGCCCAGCAGACAATTATCGTCGAGAGAATGGTTAAAGATTTAAATCTGCCTATAAAGATAAGGACCCTGCCTATTGTCCGGGAGACCGACGGCCTGGCGATGAGCTCTCGTAATAGTTATTTAAGCGGGCAGCAAAGAAAAGATGCTCTAATTTTATTTAATTCTTTACAAGCTGCCGTCGGTATGATACAATCCGGATATAGAGAGCCTCGGGAAATCGTTGCGCAAATGCGAAAAATGATAAAATCCAAACGCAGTGCCCGCATAGATTATATCAAGCTCGTCGATATTAATGACCTTAAAGCTGTGAAGGAGATTAAAGGGCGTATATTAATTGCCGTCGCTGTATTTTTTGGCAAAACACGCCTGATTGATAATGTGATGGTTCGCGTCTAAGGGAGAAACAAAGTTATGCCTTACACCGGGAAAAACGACAAGAAATATCAAGAAAATTTAAAGAAAAAAATTTCCCAATTAAAGAAAGAAAAAAATGCCGTACTTCTTGTGCACAATTATCAGCGGCCCGAAATACAGGATATAGCCGATTACCTGGGCGATTCTCTGGCCCTTGCTCAGGCAGCGGTAAAGACCGATGCCGAGATAATAGTTTTATGCGGTGTGCATTTTATGGCCGAGATTGCCGTAATTCTCAATCCTGCCAAAAAGGTCCTCCTTCCCGTAAAAGAAGCAGGCTGTCCGGCATCGGATATGATTACTGTAAATGAACTGCAGGCTAAAAAGAAAGAGGTTTCCGATGTCGCAGTAGTTTGTTATGTTAATTCTTCTGCTGCAACTAAGGCGGAAAGCGATGTTTGCTGCACATCCCGTAATGCTATCGAAGTAGTCCGGTCTTTACCCAATAGAAGGGTATTATTTGTTCCCGACAGAAACTTAGGATTGTATGTTAAATCGCAGGTTAAAGATAAAGAAGTAACTACATGGAGAGGTGTTTGTCCGACACATGTGCGTGTATCACAAGAAGAGATACTGGAGGCAAAAAAGAAATATCCGGATGCCGAGTTTCTGGCTCACCCTGAGTGCGAGACGAGAGTTTTAAAAGAGGCATCATTTATTGGCGGAACCGGCGGTATGCTCAAGTATGTTAAAAGCTCTTGCGCAAAAAGATTTATTATCGGGACAGAACAGGGTTTGATATACAGATTAAAGAGAGAAAATCCGGATAAAAAGTTTTATTCTCCCAGCGAGCATTTTATCTGCGCGGATATGAAACTAACCACATTGGGCTGGGTGGCTCATTCTTTGGAATTAGAGGTTAATGAGATAAGGGTCCCGGAAAAGATAAGGGTTATGGCCAAGAGGTCTCTGGACAGAATGCTGGCTTTGGCCCAATAAATTGGGCAACTACGATAACATTTATGTAGTCTGCCGATTTATCGGCAATAAGATATAGGGCTTGAGTAATGGAACATCGGAAGATAAAGATAGGGATTGTTGGGTGCGGCACGATCGGAACTCAGTTAGCTCAGGCAATAGAAGAGAGATTTTCTGAGCAAGCCGAACTTTTTGCCCTTTGCGATATAGATAAAGCTCGGGCCGAAAAGGTAAAAGCAAGTTCTTCTTCAGGTCCCGCCGTACTTTCAATAGATGAGCTGATAAAGGTTTGCGATTTAATTATTGAGGCGGCTTCGGCTGCAGTTTCCTATGAGGTTGCCGAGAAGGCGCTTGAGCACAGTAAAGATGTAATGATTATGAGTATAGGGGGAATACTGGATAGGTATGAGCAGCTTTTTTCTCTTGCGCAAACCAAAGGCTGCCGTATTTATCTTCCCAGCGGCGCGCTTTGCGGCCTGGATGCGGTTCGCGCGGCATCAATGGCAAAGATTAACACAGCTACTTTAATTACTCGTAAACCCCTGCAGGGATTAGCGGGCGCTGCCTATCTTGCGCAAAAGAAAATAAATTTAGCCGGCATTAAAAAAGAAACTGTAATTTTTAAAGGCACGGCCCTTGAAGCAATAAAAGGTTTTCCCAAAAATATAAATGTCTGCGCTGTTTTAAGCCTGGCCGGAATCGGGGCGCAGGAAACAAGAGTAGAGATAATCACTTCGCCTGATTACAAAGCCAATATTCACGAAATCCGGGTGGAAGGCGATTTTGGCAAACTGGTTGCCAGGACGGAGAATGTTCCCACGCCTGCAAATCCCAAAACAAGTTTTTTAGCTTCTCTTTCCGCTATTGCTGCTTTGAAGAATATTTTAGAACCTGTAAAAATAGGAACATAGAGGGTAGGGCAAAACTCGGGTTTTTGAAAAATAGATAGCAGGTGTTCTTTGACA
>CAZPSS010000102.1:0-4666 GCA_964589565.1 uncultured Planctomycetia bacterium | reverse complement strand
TTCCGAGGAAAAACCTGCTAAGGAATACATAGAAATTTATAATCGGCTAAAGACAATAAAATAGACATTGGCGCAGGTGAGGGGTATAATTTGAAGTGTAATGAAAAATAACCCCTTAGCTATAGTTTGCGTTTTCTTTTGTTTAGGGATATGGACGGCTAAATTTGTCCATATCCCTTTGTTTTTTCTTTATGTTAGCTGTGTTTTGTTTTTGCTGACTGCCTTGACCAGCTTTAAAAAGCAGTTTTTATTTTCTCTATCTTTAGGTATAGCCATTTTTCTTGCTGGATTTCTTCATCTTACCAATGCCCAAACCTATCCTCCTAATCACATCTCAAACTTTGTTTCCGGTAATCCCCAAAAAGTCTATGTAAGGGGGAAGGTAGTTACCAATCCCGAGGTTTCCCGGGCATTTTATCATAGCAAAAAGACAACCTTTACCTTCAGCGCTTGCGATTTAAAGAGTGAAAAAGATTGGCAGGCGGTAGAAGGATTGATAAAGGCAACCCTGTATGGGGAGAGAGGGGTGGGATATGGGGATGAGTTGCTTTTGCAGGGGACTCTTGCGCGGCCGCCCGGCCTGCGCAATCCCGGAGGCTTCAACTACCGGGCGTATCTGGCCAATCATAATGTCTTTGGCACATTAAAGGTGAAGGAAAAAGATGCCTTCTTGCCATTGCGAGGAGGTCTCTCGCCCGTCATTGCGAGGAGGTCTGATGCTACGTTTATACCGACGAAGCAATCTCAACGTTTGAGATTGCGCAGCAATGCTCGCAATGACGGGTTCTTGCGGGCAATCTTCAAATTCAAACAAAAATTACACAGGATTATTCACACGCACCTCGAGCTTGAGCAGGCCGCTCTTTTGTCGGCAATTTTACTGGGCGAGCGCTCCAACCTGTCCCGGGAGGCAAGAGACTTATTCACTAATACCGGCACAATTCATATCCTGGCCATCAGCGGTTTACATATAGGGCTGATTGCCTTTATCTTGGTTGCTTTGTTTAGATTTTTGCGCTTTCCGCGAAGATTAACTTTTATCTTTAGTATTTTCCTTTTGATTAGTTACGCCGCACTTAGCGGAGCGCGCCCTTCGGTTGTAAGAGCAGCCATTATGGCGGTTACTATTTTGTTCGGCTTTTTGATAAATAGAGAAATAAAAATATACAATTCCCTGGGCTTTGCGGCCTTACTCATCCTGATTTTCCACCCGCACAATCTTTTTGATGCGGGATTTCAGCTTTCTTTTTTAAGCGTAATTTCCATAGTCTATTTTGCGCCGAAGATAGAGAAACTCTTTCCTGCCCGCAGAGGCGTCTTCTTTTATTTAATCAGGGCATTTTCTGTTTCTTTATCTGCCTGGATAGGGATTGCTCCCCTTGTGGCTTTTTACTTTAATATTGTAACGCCTGTAGCAGTGCTGGCTAACTTGGTAGTCATACCCTGCCTTTTTCTAATTGTAAGCGCGGGAATCTCCTTTTTGATTTTTGCCTGTCTCTGGGCGCCTCTGGGCGCCATTTTTGCCGAGACGTGCTGGCTGTCATTGCTTGGTTTAACCGCATTAACCTCGTTTATTGCAAAAATACCCTGGGGCTTTTTTCACTGCTCCCGTCCCGGCATCATCTTTTTTTGCGCTTATTATGCCCTTCTTTTGCTGAGCTTTAATTACAAAAAGTTAAATATTTCACCTGCGAAAGCGGGGATAGCCTTACTTTTAGCGGCCAATTTTTTAGTCTGGAAGCCGTTATTCAAAACACCTTCCGGTGAGTTAAAAGTAACTTTTTTGGATGTGGGCCTGGGAGATGCTATATTTATTGAGTTTCCCTATTCAGGCGGGACGCTCTTGATTGACGGAGGCGACGCAGGCGAAGTCGATGCCGGCAGATGGGCAATTTTGCCCTTTTTATGGAATAAGGGCATAGATAAGATAGACGCTGTCCTGCTTACCCATCCCGACAATGACCATGTGGGCGGCTTAGCCGGTGTGCTGAAGAATGTAAAGGTTAATTATGTGTTTGACAACGGAATGCCTAAGGAATCTACGGCTTATAATAATTATAAAACGCAGATAGAGGAAAAGGCGTCCCATTACCGCGCAATAAAACAAGGAGAGAAGATTTTAGGTTTCCCGCAGGTGGAATTATTTGTCATTTATCCTCAGCGGACTTTTTTAGTTGGCACAGGCGCCGATGCCAATAACAATTCTGTGGTTTTAAAATTGGCCTATAAGGATGTCAGTTTTATTTTTTGCGCCGATATACAGAATGAGGCAATAAAGAAGCTTCTGCCTTATAGCTCAATGTTAGAATCTACCGTCATCAAGATTCCGCATCACGGCAGCGATGAAGGAGAGGCAGAAGATTATTTGTTTCAGGCTGTTTCTGCGCAGCTTGCGGTAATCAGTGTAGATAGGAATAATCGCTTTGGCTTTCCTGCGCCGGAGGTGATGGAAAGATTGAGAAAAACAGGGGCTAAGGTCTACACAACCGGCGATAACGGCGCAGTGATTATTTCTACGGATGGCAAAGATATCCGCGTGAAGACAATGGCTAAAAAACTTGCCGTATCACAATGAAGACGTTATAATATCTAATAACTTTCAGGAGTCGCTTATGCAGACAAAGGTGTTCTATTCAGAAAGATATAATGTAGATATAGGCCTGCACGTATTCCCCACGCTTAAGTACAATTTGATAAAAGAGAAGCTAATGGAGAATAAGGAAATAAGAGAGAAACTCTTGTTTGTAGAAGCAAAGCCCGCGTCCCTTGAGGAGTTGTTGTTAGTCCATACAAAGGAGTATCTGGATAAATTGATGGAGGGGATGCTTTCACAAAAAGAGATTTACAAGCTGGAATTACCTTATTCTAAGGGCCTGGTGGAGGCCTCTATTTTGTGTTGCGGCGGGACTATTGCTTGTTCGCAGGCCGCGTTAGAAGAAAAAGTAGGCATACATTTAGGCGGCGGTTTTCATCATGCCTTTCCCGATCATGGCGAGGGTTTTTGTGTTTTAAATGATGTAGCTGTAGCGGTCAAAAAATTAAAGAGAGATAAGAAGGTTAGCCGGGTCTTGCTCATCGATTGCGATTTACATCAGGGCAATGGCAATGCCTTTATTTTTTCCAAGGACAAAGATGTTTTTACTTTTTCCATACATCAGGAAAATAATTACCCGTTTTTTAAGCCAAAAAGCGATCTGGATATCGGCCTTAGAGACGGAACCGCAGATAAGGAATATTTAGCTCAGTTGGAAAAGAATATTCCCCGGATTATAGATGAGTTTAAGCCGCAGCTCATTATCTACTTAGCGGGGGCCGATCCCTATAAGGATGACCAGATTGGAGGCCTCTCTTTAACCATAGAGGGGCTGAAGAAGCGAGACGAATTTGTTTATAGCCAGGCGCTAAATCGGGGGATTTCTCTCTCTGTGGTCTTGGCCGGGGGCTATGCCCGGCGGTTTGAAGATACCGTGAAGATACATTCCGCCAGCATAATCAGCGCGATAAAGCAGTATTCTTCATTATAAAGCATATATTGAACAATGCTTGAATTCCCTTGGAAATTGTGATAGTCTATATCTTAAAGATAAGTTAATGGAGGGTGTAATGGGAGAAATAGAGAAGAATAAGAGACGCCTTTTAGAACTTTTTAAAAAGAATGCTTTTCGTTCTGGACCAGTAATATTATCGTCTGGAAAGAAAAGTGATTATTACATAGATGCTAAACAAGTAACCTTAACCCCGGAAGGGATGTTTCTTATAGGTAAAGTAATGTTAGATATGTTCAAGAATGATGAATTTGATGCTATAGGTGGTTTGACTATTGGGGCTGATCCTATCGTAGGAGCAGTTGGTGTTATTAGTTATCTTGAGAAGAGAGCTGTTCAAACTTTTATAGTTAGAAAAGAACCGAAAAAACATGGGATGCAAAAGTTTATCGAAGGCCCCCCTTTAAAGCCAAATTCAAAGGTTGTTATTGTAGAGGATGTGATGACATCGGGAAGTTCTGCGCTAAAAGCAATTAAAGCCGTAGAAGATGTTAAATGTAGAGTTGTTAAAGTAGCTGCTTTGGTAGATAGACTTGAGGGCGCAAGAGAAAAGTTAGCTTGTCAGAATTATGAGCTGGTTTCAATATTTACTAAGGATGATTTTAGATGATGCTTCTAAAGAAGCTCTTTTTGATGCAATGAATGAGATTGTTTCGATGTGTAGTAAATACTAAGAATTTCCAACTGGCACAAATCCGGCACAAATGAAAAACAGCCGTTGCAACTGCAATAGTTACAACGGCTTTTAAGTTATGGTGCCGAAGCGGGAATTTGATTGAAGAGGAGTTTTGTTTGGTTGCGTCAAGAACAAGGCTGGAAGCTTAATTTTAAGCGGTTTAGGAAGTATTTAGCGGATAAGTATAGAGTTACTAAAGCGTTCATCTTTATAGGCTACATTGCCACAAACGAAAGTCTTTATACTGCATTACAAAAATATGGGTATATTTTAATTTTCAAGCCGACCTTAATCCTGCCGATTTATTAAGAAAATTTGCTTCACATATGCTTTTTATGAATGGCCTAAAAAATAAGCTGGAATATAAGAAGGGATAAAAAAAGAGAGGCATTACCGCGGGACAAAACCCTTTGGATGGCCTCTCATCGTGATACAACCAAAGTAT
>CAZPSS010000101.1:0-4688 GCA_964589565.1 uncultured Planctomycetia bacterium | reverse complement strand
ACTTACGTTCACTTCGTTCCATAAGTTGCGTGCTCATTTTACTTATTACGGTAAATTATCCGTCCTTTAGTTAAATCATAGGGCGACATTTCTATCGTTACTTTATCCCCCGGCAATATTCTAATAAAATGCATTCTCATTTTGCCGGATATATGGGCCAGGATTTTGTGGCCGTTTTCCAATTCTACGCGAAAGGTCGCATTAGGCAGAGACTCGGTAACTGTGCCTACAACCTCTAAAGGTTCTTCTTTAGCCATTGGCTTACTCCCAAGCGGTTAGGATTTCAGGTCCCTCTTTAGTTATGCAAACAGTATGCTCAAAATGCGCAGAGAGTTTTCTGTCCGTAGTCACTGCTGTCCACTTATTTTCTAAAATCTCCACTTCAAAACTGCCTTCGTTAACCATAGGCTCAATTGCTAACACCATTCCGGCTTTCAAAATAGGTCCTTGCCCTGCTTTTCCGAAGTTGGGTATCTCCGGTTCCTCGTGCATGCGGGAGCCTATTCCATGCCCCACAAACTTACGCACTACCGAATAACCGAAAGATTCTACGTAAGATTGGATGGCGCAGGAGATATCCAAAAGGCGGTTTCCCTCGCAAGCTGCTGCGACGCCGCAGGCCAAAGCATCACGGCTAACCTTCAAAAGCTGTTGTGCCGCTTGCGAAATTCTTTCCACCGGAAAAGTGCAGGCAATATCGCCGAAATACCCATTTAATCTTGCCCCCACATCCAGGCCGATTATATCGCCGGCTTTTAGCCGGCGCTTACCGGGAATGCCATGGACAACTTCTTCGTTTACTGAGGTGCAAATATTAGCGGGATAGCCCCGATAGCCTTTAAAGGCGGAAGTTGCCCCTAATTCGCCCAGAATCTGCCTTGCTTTGCTGTCTAACTCATCTGTGGAAATACCAGGCTGTAGATATTCCTTTAGTTGCTTCAAAACCTTACTAACCACAAAACAGGCGCGTTTGATTAGTTCAATTTCTTTTGCGGTTTTAATTTTTATCATTTAGTGAGCACTGGACTTATGGAGCCCGCAGGGTGACATAAGTCCATCTTCTTTAGTTTTTCTTCTTAAGCTTGTGTGAACTATCCCCCCTTCTTGCTTTCGCACCTGTGCCTGCGTAAACCAACAGGTGCAGGCAAGAAAGCAGGGGGGATAAATTCAGCCTCAGGCTTATGTTCACTTTGTTCCATAAGCCTGGGCTTCATTTAAATTTTCCTGGGCAAACAAATCCATTAATTGATCATTAAGCTGCTTGGCCCCTAAATCTCCGCATACCTTTCTTAAATTTCCGTTTTTATAATAATCGATTAGGCCGGTAGTCTGTTCTTGATAAATTTTCAATCTTTTTCTTATAGTTTCTGTCCTGTCGTCATCTCTTAAAAAAAGCTCTTGGCCGCAAAAATCGCAAACTCCATCTTTTCGCGGCTTCATATTAATTAAGTGGAAATTTGCTCCGCAGCTTTTACAGACGCGTCTTCCCGAAAGCCGCTCTATGCTGATTTCCCGGCTGGTCTCAAAATAGATGACTAAATCGATAGGAATGTTCTGCTTGCTTAAAGCTGTGCTTAGTGCCTCGGCCTGATTAAATGTACGCGGAAAACCATCGAGGATGAAGCCGCACTGTGCATCGGGTTTGGATAGCCTTTTCATTACCACTTCTACGACTGTTGCGTCCGGAACCAATTCTCCGCTTTTTACAAATCCGGCAATCTTCTCTCCGAGCTGCGAATTCTCCCGGACCTCCTCGCGCAAGATATCTCCTGTCGAGATATGGGGAATTTTGAGTCTTTGAGAAAGAAGCTTTGCCTGTGTGCCCTTACCTGCCCCCGGCGGCCCCAAAAGTATCAATCTCATTGGTTCGCTTCGCTCACTAACATCAACGCCGCCCTTTTATCCTTCCCTTTTTCATAAATCCTTCGTAATGCCTCATCAAAAGATGCGATTCTACCTGTCTCATTGTATCCAGCATCACTCCCACCATAATCAAAAGTCCCGTTCCACCGAAAAATGAGGCTACCAGATACGGAACCTTAAGCCATGCAGCGATCAATTCCGGAAAAACGGCAATTATTGCCAGAAAGATTGCTCCGGGTAAAATAATCCGAGTTAAAATAAAGTCGAAATATTGGGCAGTAGGTTTGCCCGGCCTTATCCCGGGAACAAAACCTCCGTATTTGCGCATATTGTCGGCTACGTCTACGGGGTTAAATGTTACTGCCGTATAAAAATAAGTAAAAAAGATAATTAATACGGAATATAAAATAATATACAGGAGCCCTCCGCGAGAAAGTGAATTGGCTAAGGACTGTAGTAAAGGATACGGCATAAGCCCGGCTAAAGTTGCCGGAAAAAGAATAATAGACTGAGCAAAGATTATGGGAATTACCCCCGCCTGATTGACCCGTAAGGGAATGTACGTGCTCTGCCCTCCGTAAACCCGACGGCCGATAATCCTGCGGGCATACTGTACGGGAATTTTACGTTGACCCTGAGTAATGAGGATAACCGCCACAATTACCACCACCATAATTACAGCCATCAGCAAGAGAATAAAAGGCTGCATCTGCCCTTTTCTTAAGTAAAAACCTACCTGATATAAGGCTGAAGGCAGGCGGGAAATAATTCCCACAGTTATAATCAGAGAAATTCCGTTGCCTATGCCGTATTCTTGAATCTGCTCGCCCAACCACATAATAAAGGTTGTGCCGGTAGTTAGTGTCAAAACCGTCAACAGCCTAAAAGACCAGCCGGGAAACTGCACTATCTGCAGCCCTTGAAAATGAGCAGGATTCTCCAGCCACCGGCTGATAAAGAAGGATTGAATTATAGCAAGCAGGATAGTTCCATAGCGGGTGTACTGAATAACTTTCTTTCTGCCCATTTCGCCTTCTTTGCTCAATTTCTCTAAATAAGGCACAACCGTGGTCAAAAGCTGCAAGATTATAGAAGCGGAAATATAGGGCATAATTCCTAAGGCAAATACAGTGAGCCTCTGCATTGCCCCGCCGCTAAACATATTCATAATCCCAAAAAGCGTTCCTCCTTGACTTTTGGCAATATTATCGAAAAATTGCGCCAGAGCAGAGCTGTCTATTCCGGGTGTGGGAATATATGCGCCGATTCTATAAACAGCAAAAAGCCCCAAGGTAAATAACAGCTTTTTCCTTAAATCCGCAATTCTAAAGATATTGCCTAACGCCTTTAACATATCTACATTGTTTGGTTAATCAACTTATTTTCCCGCCGGCTTTCTCTATTTTTTCCCTGGCCTGTTTAGAAACAGCCTGGACCTGAATATTCAGTGCTTTGGAGATTTTTCCCTCACTTAAGATTTTCACGGGAGAGCGGACATTGTTTATCAGCCCTTGTTCCTTAAGCAGTTGGAGCGTCACTGTGGAATCTTTCTTAAATCTGTTTAATTTTTCAATATTAACGAGCTGGTATTCGAGCTTAACGGGATTGCGGAATCCCCTTTTGGGTAATCTCCGGCTCAAAGGCATCTGTCCGCCTTCAAATCCGGGTCGCAGGTTTCCTCCCGAACGTGCCTTTTGCCCTTTGTGGCCCCGACAAGAGGTCTTGCCGTGCCCCGAGCCCTGGCCTCTTCCTACCCGCTTAGGCTTTCTATTTGAACCTGTTGGGGAAATCAAATCATTCAGTCTCATCGCGGGGCTTCCTCTTGCGGCGTCTGTTCTGCCTGCTCAGGAATGTTTTTCTCTGTCTTAAGGCTAAGCAATCCTTGGATACAAGCTCTAGCCACATTAAGTGGATTATCCGAGCGCAGGCTTTTAGTTAGAATGTCTTTAATCCCGGCGACCTCACAGATTGCCCTTACAGCTCCGCCGGCGATTACACCTGTACCCTTAAAGGCGGGTTTCAAAAGGACTCTCGCCGCACTGAATTTTCCTTCCACTTCATGGATTATAGTTGTTCCCTTCAAAGGGATTTTAAACATATCTTTCTTTGCCGCGCTTAAACCCTTGCGAATTGCCTCAGCAACTTCCCGGGCCTTGCCAAAACCATAACCCAGAGAGCCGGCAGAATCGCCCACCACTACTAAAGCGCTAAAAGAGAAGCGCCTGCCGCCCTTAACCACTTTAGCGGTGCGGTTGACAGCAATTACCTTTTCTAAAACTTGCGGTTGCTGGAGTTGTTCTCTTACTATCTTATTTGTTTGTACCAATTTTGCTCCTTCTAATAAGGTTAAAGGTTAAAGGTTAAAGGTTAAAGGTCTTTTAAAACTTCAATCCATGTTCACGGGCAGATTCGGCTAACGCCTTGATTCTGCCGTGATAAAGAAAACCGCCTCTATCAAAAACAACTTCAAAAATCGCCTTCTTCTTTGCTTGCTCTGCTAAGACCTCGCCTAACAATTGCGCCGCTTTAATATTCCCTCCCCAGGTCATCTTTTTTTTAAAATCCTTATCCTGAGTGGAAACAGAAAGTAATGTCTTTTTATCAATGTCATTGATAAGCTGGACATGGATGTTGGCTAAGCCGCGGTATACACAGCACCTGGGACGCTTCTCTGTGCCAAAAATCTTTCTTCGAACTCTTTTATGCCTTCTTATCCGTTTTAGTAGTTTTTCTTTCATCTTTTATAAATTTTTAATTTTGCATTTTAAACTTTCAAGAAAATTGCCTTCGGCAATAACCTTAATGGGCAATTTTCGCAGTGGTAT
>CAZPSS010000100.1:3558-4708 GCA_964589565.1 uncultured Planctomycetia bacterium | reverse complement strand
CTGCGCATAGCCTTGAATATTCAGATGTGAATAATCTATGGGGTAATCTTTATCTGCCCCGGCCGTTACCTCTCCGTAAGGGCCGGGATAGATTACTTCCCGGCCCCTGAAAGATGCCTTAAAAATCTCGCAATTGCCCCTGCACCCGTCAATACACCGGGAACAAATGCCTGAGCCGGGCACGACATTTTTAGAACGGTTAAACGTTCGTGTTACATCGTTTGCATTAGGCCGTTGTAAGTTCATAGCGCATTCCTCCCTTTTTTGTCTAATTCCTTCAAAAAACAAAAAGCCCTTTTTCAAGGGCATCTCTGCCTTAAAAAAGGGCGTCTTTGCCTTATTATTTCCTGCAAAGCGGCTTTAAAATAAAAAACCCCAAACATTACTTTGGGGCTGCTTTGCCTTTTTCAACTGCATTGTCAATTAAAGTATACCATTAAAAAATATTTTGTCAAGGGTTTTTTTAATTTTTAGTTATTTTCCTTTTCTTACTTCGGAAGAAAGCACTATCGCCTCGGCGATATCTTTCATCTGAACGCGCTTATTCATGCTGGACTTACGTATCAAATTGTATGCTTCTTCTTCGCTTAAATTTTGTTCTTTCATCAATATCCCTTTGGCCTTCTCTATTTTCTTCCTTGCCTCCAGTTCTTCCTGAATGACTTTGGTTCTGACCAGAAGTTCTGTGTTCTCAATAGCTACGGCGGCCTGATTGGCTACGGCGCTTAAAAGGCTGATGTCGCTTTTAGTAAATTTATACTCGGTTGTGGTATAGCAATTGATAACGCCGATAACTCTCTTCTTCACCATCATCGGAACGCTGAGCATAGAAACCAGCTTTTCCTTCTTTGCCAGTTTCTTTTCCTTATATATAGAGTCTTTCGAGACATCTAAGATAAGCATCGGCTTTTTTTCTCTCGCCACCAATCCTACGATGCCTTCTCCCACTTTCAGGCTTCTTTCTTTTAAATACGCTTCACTCATTGCCTGGGTGGCCCTTATTCTTAGTTCCTGGGTCTTTTCGTCCAGCAGCCACAATGAACATATCTTTGCTTTCATTACATTAGCCGTTAACGTAACAATAAGCTTAAGCACATCTCCCAGGTAAAGGTCGGAAGTTATGGCCTGGCTTATTTTGCTTAGTGTATCG
>CAZPSS010000100.1:0-3548 GCA_964589565.1 uncultured Planctomycetia bacterium | reverse complement strand
ATGTAGCTTTTATAAGAAGAGTGTTTTATTTTAGGCATAAAGAATAGAATCGGCCTGCAAAAAGGGGCCTGGCCCCTTTTTCACACTAAACCCTGCTCCAGCATTGCATCGGCAACCTTTACGAATCCGGCGATATTTGCGCCTTTAACATAGTCGATATATTTTCCTTCTTTGCCGTATTTCAGGCACTGCTCATGAATAGCTATCATAATATCGCGCAGTTTTTTATCCACTTCCTCCCGGGCCCAGGACAACCTCTGGCTATTCTGGGACATTTCAAGGCCGGAGACAGCAACCCCGCCGGCGTTAGCCGCCTTGCCGGGGCCAAAGAGGGTTTTGGCGTTTTGAAATACCTTTACGGCTTGCGGCCTGGTCGGCATATTGGCGCCCTCAGCAACGCAGATACAGCCATTTTTTACCAGTTTCCTGGCGTCGCTTTCGCTTATCTCGTTCTGCGTGGACGAAGGAAAGGCAACATCGCATTTTACCTCCCAGGGCCAGCGGCCTTTTGGAAAATATTCGCAATCGAATTCCTGCGCATATTCTTTAATCCGTCCGCGCTTGACATTTTTAAGCTTTTTGGCAAACTCTAATTTCTCATTATCAATGCCGTGTTTGTCAAAAATATAGCCGTTAGAATCAGATAAAGTAACAACTTTCGCTCCTAACTCAACGGCCTTTTCTACTATGTGCTGGGCAACGTTTCCGGAGCCGGAGACCGTGCAAACCTTGCCTTTAATAGAATCGCCCCTCGTTTTCAACATCTCTTCGGCAAAATAAACACAGCCGTAGCCGGTAGCTTCGGGCCTGATCAGGCTTCCGCCCCAGTTAAGCCCCTTGCCTGTAAGCGCACCCGTAAACTCGTTGCGCAGCCTCTTGTATTGTCCGAAGAGGTAACCGATCTCACGGGCGCCTACTCCTATATCTCCTGCGGGCACGTCTGTATCGGGGCCAATGTGTCTTGAGAGTTCGCTCATAAAGCTCTGGCAGAACCTCATTACTTCATTATCGGATTTTCCTTTCGGGTCAAAATCAGAGCCGCCTTTGCCGCCGCCCATAGGAAGCGTGGTGAGGCTATTTTTAAAGACCTGCTCAAAGGCCAAAAATTTTAAGATTCCCAGGTTGACGCTGGGATGAAAACGCAAGCCCCCTTTATACGGGCCTATGGCGCTATTCATTTCAACGCGATATCCCCTGTTGATATGGACAACTCCGGCATCATCCATCCAGGGAACGCGAAACATTATTGCCCTCTCCGGCTCAACAATTCTTTCCAGAATCCTGGCTTTCAGATATTTTGGATTTTTCTCCAGGAACGGCATTACGGATTCAACTACTTCGCGCACTGCCTGATGGAATTCAGTCTCACCGGGATTTCTTTCGATAACTTCCTTCATAAAGTCTTCGGCTCTTTTCGACATTTTTCCTCCTTTTTGCGGCCCGATATCGACATTGACGGGTTACAGTAAAATTATACCAGACAAATTTTTTAAGTCAATCTTTATAAAAAGGGGCCAGGCCCCTTTTTCCATAAAGCTTCCCTTGGAAACTACCTTTTCTTAAAAGGGCCTCTTCTATTCCGTTCAAGACTTTATTCTTTTGCAAAATCCATAAGGGTTCAACCAGAAACCGGCGCGGGCAGTCTGCGCTGAGCCTTTGAATAACGGTGCGGGGCCAGAGATGCTCCAGGAATTCGGTTACTAAACTTATATATTCTTCCAAATCCAGCGGCCTGTATAGCCCTTTCTCAAAAAGCTGCTCTAATTTTGTCCCTTTGATTATATGCAACGGATGAATCTTTACCCCGTCTAGTTTAAGCCGGCCTAACTCTTTGGCCGTCTCTAAAATATCTTCTCTTGTCTCCCCGGGCAGCCCCACAATTGTATGGGCGCAAATCTTGAGCTTTTTTCTTTTTCTGGTCAACTTTACGGCCTGTAAAAAGTCCTCATAAGTGTGTCCCCGATTGATAAATTCCAGGCTCTTTTTGTGGATGCTCTGCAGGCCGTATTCCAGCCATACTTCATATCCCTTAGCATAACTTGCGATTAAGTCTAAAATCTCTTCATTAACGCAATCGGGCCGCGTGCCGATGGAGATACCGGCAACATCTTTGAATTTCTTAACGATTTCATATTTTTCTCTTAATACTTTCACCGGGGCATAGGTATTGGTATAGGCCTGAAAGTAAACAATAAATTTCTCTGCCTTAAGCCTATCCCTGCCGAAATCTATCCCTTCTTTGACCTGGGCCTCTATCGGCCTGGGAGCAATTCTGCCCTGCCCGCCAAGTATATGGCCAGGCAGGCGGGTGTTGAAACTGAAGCCCCGATTGTCGCAATAGATACAGCCCTCTTTGCTTTTTGTGCCGTCTCTGTTGGGGCAGGAGAATCCCGCATCTATGCTCACCTTGTAAACCCGGCAGCCAAAACGCTCTTTTAAGTATTCGGAAAACCTGTAATATGACTTCCGGCTTTTAAGGGACGGTTCTCCGATTGGATTGAGAAACGGTCTCCGATTGGATTGAGAAACGGTCCTGACGGTCCTGAGCAAAATCATAATTGCTGCCGGGGTGATGCCGGAGATGCGGTTTGCCTGGCCTAAAGTTATCGGCCTGAATTTATCCAACTTCTCTTTAATCTCCCGGGAAAGTCCGTTGACTGTATTATAATCTAAATCCGGGGGTATCTTTATCTTTTCTAAATGCTTAAAACTGCGCACCTCGGCAAGTTGCCGGGGGATAAACCCGGAGTATTTAACCTCGATCTCTATTCCCCGAAGCGCATCAGCTGATATATCACAAGGCAATTTTTCCTTTAAATCCTCAATCCTTACATCGGGCCGCTTAAGCAATTGATATAGAGTAACCTTTTTATTGGTCGCATTAAGCCGGGGACACTTTCCCGATTGGGTTTGGGGCAGTTTCCCGATTGAAATGGAAAACGGTACTGAGGTTTTGGTTTGTTTGAGGTGGTTTAGGCCGGCCTGAATTTGTCTTTGCTTCTCTTGTGTTTTTTCGAAATCTTCTTTGTTCACCAGCCCTAACTCAAATCCGGACTTTCTCAGGCGCAAATCCGCATTATCTTCGCGCAGGATGAGGCGATATTCTACGCGGGAGGTAAACATCCGGTACGGCTCAGGCGTTCCTTTGGTAACGAGGTCATCGATAAGCACCCCGATATAACTCGTAGAGCGCTCAAGGATAAACGGTTCCCTTCCTTTAACCCGCAAGGCCGCGTTTATCCCGGCTATTAAACCCTGGCAGGCAGCCTCTTCATATCCGGTCGTGCCGTTAATCTGGCCGGCTAGATATAGGTTCCTGACCGGCTTTGTCTCTAAAGCAGGAAAGAGCTGGGTGGAATCAACCACGTCGTGCTCTATCCCGTAGCCAAAACGGTTAATCTTCACTCGCTCTAAGCCCGGGACGGAATGGATAAAATCCGCCTGCACATCTTCCGGCAGGCTCGTGGAAAGGCCGTTAGGATAATAGACATCCGTATCCGGGCCTTCGGGCTCCAGAAATATCTGGTGCCTTTTGTGATGCGCAAATT
>CAZPSS010000099.1:0-4751 GCA_964589565.1 uncultured Planctomycetia bacterium | reverse complement strand
GCCGGAAACAACAGGCAAAATCCTGGAGGCCTCAAAGGCCGCTTTTGCCATTTTAGTGAGTTTTTGTTTAATATCCATTTTAAATGCTAATGACAAATGTCAAATTCCAAAATCCAAATAAATTCCAAATTTCAAATTACCAAATTTGATTTACAGTTGTCTATTTGTTATTTGGAATTAAGTGATTTATTTGTCATTTGGATTTTGTCATTTGGTATTTAAAGAATTACCAGATTGTTCCGATGGACCACTTCGTCGTAATACTTATATCCCAGGAGGCTTTTGATTTGGTCGCTCCTTTGGCCTTTGATTTTGGCTAATTCTTCCGAAGAATAATTGCTTAAGCCCCGGGCAAACTCGCGCTTTTGCGTGTCTAGAATGCTCACTGTATCCCCGACTCTAAAATTGCCGCTGCCCTTGAGTATTCCTTTGGGAAGCAGGCTTGTCTTTTTTAAAATCAGCGCCTGTTTCGCGCCTTCATCTACAAAAATTTGTCCGTTTATTTTAGCGCTAAACCCAATCCATCTCTTTTTTGCTAAAAGCTTTTCTTTTTTGGGAAGAAATAATGTGCCGAGAGCCTCACCGTCCAAGAGCTTGAGCAAAATGTCAGGAACCTTTCCGTTAGCGATGATGCAGGCAATTCCCGCAGCAGAACACATTTTAGCGCTTTCCAGCTTGCTGGCCATACCTCCTGTGCCTACGGAGCTTGTGTTCGCGGCGGCCAGTTTTTCAATTTCGGGAACAACCCTTTCCACTAATGAAATTACGCTCTTCTCAGGCCCATAAAGCCCTTCCACATCGGAAAGAATGATTAATAAGTCGGCCTGCATCAAATTAGCTACTAAAGCCGATAGCCTGTCGTTGTCGCCAAACTTTATTTCGTCCACCGAAACAGTATCGTTTTCATTGATGATGGCAACTACATTATAATTTAAAAGCTTATGCAGCGTATTTTTTGCATTAAGGTATCTTTTGCGGCTGCTTAAGTCCTCACGGGTGAGGAGGACTTGGGCGGTAAGAAGATTATGGGATTTAAAAAAAGCCTCATAGATTTTCATTAACTGACTCTGTCCAATAGCGGCTGCGGCTTGTTCTTGAGGTAGAAGCCTGGGCCTTGAGTTAAGCCCCAGCATTCCCATTCCTGCTGCGATAGCCCCGGAAGTAACTAAAATAACTTCTATATCTTTGCTTGTGAGGGCTGCAATTTGCCCTACCAGACTTTTCATCCGGGCTTTATTCAGGCGATAGTTCTTAGAGGTGAGAATTCCCGTGCCCAGTTTAACTATGATTCTTTTAGGTTTAACCGGCAAGTTTCTCTTCATCGTTCTATTAATGTAGTTTGGGGTAACTACACGACTTTCTGGAAATAGCTCCTTAAATGGTTAAGCAACTCTTCAATCCCTTCTCCGGTTAGAGCAGAAATAGGATAAACTTTCTTTTTGACCTTTGAAGAAAAACTGCTTAAATTGGCATCTGCTTGAGGCAGATCCATTTTGTTAGCTACTAAAATTTGGGTTTTTTTGGCAAGGTGCGGACTATAAAGTTTAATCTCTTGATTCAAATTGTAATAGTCTTCAACAGGATTTCTTCCTTCATAAGCAGCCATATCGATTAAATGAATTAAAATCGCGGCTCTTTCTGTATGGCGCAAAAATTGTGTCCCTAAACCTTTCCCTTCACAAGAGCCTTTAATCAGGGCGGGAATTTCTACTATAGCCAGACTATGCGGCTGGGCAAAGTCTGCAAATTCTAACATCCCTAAAAAGGGAGAAAGACTCGTAAATGGGTAGGCGGCAATCTTTGGCCGGGCAGAGGTTACTTTGCTAAGAAAAGTGGATTTGCCGGCATTGGGATATCCGATGAGACCTATCCCGGCAACAAGTTTTAACTCTAAGGAGAGATGTTTTTCTTCTCCCGGCAGTCCGGCTGTTGCCGCTTTTGTTTTTGTATTGCCTTTCCCGCCTTCCCCTCCCTTAGCTACTACTACTTCTTCATCTGTTTCTATTAAATCCCGCAAGAGTAGATTACCTTTTAGATCGCGTATAATCGTACCCCGGGGCACCTTAATAATACAGGGGCGTCTATCCGCCCCTTTCTTTTTATTTGCCTGGCCGCATTTTCCGTTCTCGGCCCGAAAATGATGTTTAAAATGAAGGTGTTCAAGGTCTTGAGTATTGCCGTCAACCTTGATAATTATATCTGCTCCCTTGCCTCCGTTTCCGCCATCCGCACGGCGGGTTCTTGTAAACTTTTTCCCCTTAAAACTGTTACAGCCGCTTCCTCCGCCGCCTGCCTTTACGTAAAGTTTGGCAGTATCAATCATTCAGGCAAAACCTCAACCAGACGAGATTTAGTAAATGCGACTGTGCCGTCAACTTTGGCAAAGAGCGTGTGATCCTTCCCCATACCTACATTTGTTCCGGGGAAGACTTTTGTGCCTCTCTGTCTGATGAGGATACTGCCGGCGCTGACAAATTGTCCGGCAAAGCGTTTAACCCCTAATCGTTGCGAATGGCTATCCCGGCCATTACGCGAGCTTCCCATACCTTTTTTGTGTGCCATTTTTTCACTCCCGGTTCTATTTAATAATTGTTAAATTGTTACATTGTTAAACTGTTTTTAGCAATTTAACAGTTTAGCAATTTAACAGTTTAAGCTGCTTTTATTTCTTTGACCTTAACTAAAAGCAGCTTTTGGCGATGTCCTATTTTAGTTTGAGAGTTTTTTCTTCGGCGATATTTAAAGGCAATCGTCTTTTTGCCTTTTAAGCGAGCCTTGACTTCGCAGTTAACCTTGATATCTTTGAGGTAAGGCTTGCCGAGTTTGATATCTTTCCCCTTCGCTATCAAGAGAACTTTATCTAAAGACAATTTATGAGCGCTCTCCCTAAGCGCCTTTTCTATTACTATTTCATCATTCTCGGCAACCTTATACTGCCTGTTTCCCACTTCTACTATTGCATACATACTATTTCCCCTTATTTTGTCCCCACATATTAGCACAATCTTAAATTGCTGTCAAGCCCCTAAACAATTTCAATCTTAAAGTCCTCCATATGCCGGCTTGAGTCTTGTCTGATTAAAATTCTTGCTCTAAGCTTTCTCTCCAGGTTATAAATAGACTGCCTGTTTTCGTTTACAAGATGAGAAGCCACATCCGGGTGAGTAAGAACGAGAACTGTCCGTTTATTTATTCCCTGAAGGAGCTTTTTAAGCTTTCTTAAGGCCAAAATAGCCATAGTCGCAGGCGATTTTATCAATCCTTTTCCCCGGCAATAGGGACATGAGCGGTAAACTACATTCTCAAAGCTTTTTCTCGTCCTTTGCCTGGTCATTTCGATCAAGCCCAGTTCAGATACGCTTGATATATCTGTCTTAGCGTAGTCTCGCTTGAGAGCTTCGTTTAAGACATCAAACACCCTCTTCCTATGCCCGGACACTTTCATATCTATAAAATCAATAATAATAATTCCCCCGATGTCCCGAAGCCTTATTTGCCTGGCTATTTCTCTGGCAGCTTCCAGGTTTACGAGATAGGCGGTCTCTTCAATGTCTTTCTTGCCGGTAAATTTGCCGCTATTTACATCTATGGCTACCAGGCTCTCGGTTGGCTCCAGCATTAAATGGCCGCCTGATTTTAAAGAGACCTTGCGCTCGTAGATTTTAGTAATCTCATCTTCCACGCCCTTTTTTTCAAATAAGGGAACATCCATACGATAGAGCTGGACGCGCGACTTGAAATTCGGCGCGAAAATATTAAGAAAATGCATAACTCTCTTATATTCTTCTTTTGAATCCACCAGCAATTTGCCGGTCTGGACGCTGAATTTGTCTCTGATTATACGCAAAACCAAATCATATTCTTCGTGGATTAAAGCCGGGGCCGGCCTTCTCTGAATAGATGCCTTGATTCTTCGCCAGAGATTTGTCAAGTAGCGCAAATCCTGAAGAAATTCCTTTTTTGTGCTGCCGCTTCCGGCTGTGCGCACAATGAAACCCATATTGTGGGGAACATTTAAACCTTTTAATAGCTCTTTCAGGCGAGCCCTTTCTTTACTCTCCTGAATCTTGCGGGAGATGCCCAGATGGGTATCGCAAGGCATAAGCACCAGATATCGTCCGGGCAAGCTGATATGCGTGGTAAGCCGGGGCCCCTTTGTGCCCAGAGGCTCCTTTACTACCTGAACTAAAATCTCCTGCCCCGCCTTTAACATAGCTTTAATATCGACAGGCGCCTTAAGTTTATTGCTATTGGCGATTACTCCTTCGTAGATAGACGGCCTGTCTATAAGTTCGGCCATCTTTTCATAATCGGGCTGGGTTAAATCCTGGACATATAAAAACCCGTTTTTTTCTAAACCTATTTTTATAAAAGCCGCGCCGATAGCCGGCACAATCGTTTCCACTACCCCTTTATAAATGTTCCCTACCAGCTTTTGCGCGCCTTGTCTTTCCACATAGAACTCTTCCATGTTTCTGTTTTCTATAATAGCCACGCGTTTTTCTTGCTGAGGCTCAACATTAATCAGTATTTCCTGGTTCATATCTTAACTCCTCAGATTAGGGCGTAAAGTGTAAAATTAAAAACGCAAAACTAAAGTTTAAAGTTCAAAGCTTTTTTGCATCTTATATTTTAGGTCAAAAAGCCTTTTGTTTTAAACTTTACGCTTTAACTTTGCGTTTTACGCTTTAAACTTTTTGCTTCTTTTTATTCTCCGTTAACTTTTGCCTGTTGATGAACCTGCGAGTCTA
>CAZPSS010000098.1:0-4779 GCA_964589565.1 uncultured Planctomycetia bacterium | reverse complement strand
TAGGGACATTAGTAAAAGAAAATGGAGAGAAGATTAAGATAGAAGATCCTTTCTGGAAGGAATGGATTCTAAAGAATCGGCAATTTAAAAATTAGTTGCCCCAGCAAACATATGCTCTCAATAGGTATGAGCATTACAGAATTTCAAGAGACATGTGAAAATCTTACGGCTCCATTGTTCGACGTTATCCAAAAGTTCTTTTATCTGAAGAAAGACGCTTAATTTTAGAAGCTCAAAAAGGCTCAAAGAAAAGTAAAGTGGATTATATTTTTTGTTATTGGTTTAATGATATACTTAACATTGCGGATACTGAAAAAGAGAACAAAGATACTCGATGTATTAGGGCGAGAAGGACGCCGAAATACGCAACCAAATGAAAATGCTTAATTACTGGCAAATTTACGCTTTGGGTTCTGCATTCTTTGCAGGATTGGTGGTCGTTCTTGCCAAAATAGGGGTAACCAATATTCCTTCCAATACAGCTACTTTCATAAGAACCGTGGTTATCACTCTGTTTTTGGTCATACTCATCTCGCTGCGCAAAGAATGGATAAACCCTTCATTATTGGATAGAAAAAGTTTGATTTTTCTCATTCTCTCAGGGTTGGCCACCGGACTTTCCTGGATCTGTTATTTCCGCGCTCTTCAGATAGGACCTGCTTCCGGAGTTGTATCTCTCGACAAATCGAGTTTGATATTTGCCATTGTCATGGCTACACTATTCTTAGGTGAGCATTTAAACTGGCAGCAATGGAGCGGGGTCATTCTCATGACTTGTGGAGTTTTGCTAATTATCTTGAAATAACAAAGTGTAATAAATTGTAAAAGATATATCCCAGGTGAGATTTTGCTTGGGATTTGTTGTTTTAAGGGGTATAATTTGAAGTGTAATGAAACAAAACCCCTTAGCCGCAGTTTGTATCTTCTTCTGTTTAGGGATATGGACGGCAAAGTTAGTCCATATCCCTTTGTTTTTTGTCTATGTTAGTTGCGCTTTATTCTTACTTGCTACCTTGGTGAGCTTACAGAGGAAGGTTTTATTTTCCCTATCTTTAAGTGTAGCTGTCTTTCTTGCCGGATTCCTGCATCTCGAAAACGCCCAGACCTATCCCCCTAACCATATCTCCAATTTTGTCTCTGATAACCCGCAAAAGGTCTATGCCAGGGGGAAGGTGGTTAGCGGCCCGGAAGCCTCTCAAACGTTCTATCATACCAAAAAGACAACTTTTACTTTCCGCGCCCAGGATTTAAAAACTGAACAGAGATGGCAGGCCGCCGAAGGCCTAATAAAGGTCACTCTCTATGGAGAAAGAGAGGCGCAATACGGCGATGAGTTACTTTTGCAGGGCTCTCTGGCGCGGCCGCCTGGTTTGCGCAATCCTGGAGGATTTGATTACCAGGAGTATCTGGCCAATCACAATATCTTCGGCCTGCTGCGGGTAAAGGAAAAAGACGCCTTTCTGTCATTGTCCGGCTTGACCGGACAATCCAGGGTACCTCTGGATTCCCGCTTTCGCGGGAATGACAACCTAAGAGAACTCTTCAAATTTAAGCAAAGGTTACGCCGGATTGTTTACAGACACCTTGAGCCGCCCCAGGCCGCCCTTTTATCCGCTATTTTATTGGGGGAGCGCGCAGCTCTATCGCAGGATACCAAAGGCCTGTTCGTTAATACCGGCACAATCCATATCCTGGCCATCAGCGGTTTGCATATAGGGCTGATTGCCCTTATTTTCATTGCCCTGTTTAGATTTTTGCGCCTGCCGCGAAAAGCGGTTTTTATCCTTACTATTTTTCTTTTAATCTGTTACGCTTTTCTCAGCGGGGCGCGCCCTTCGGTTGTAAGGGCAACCGTGATGGCGGTCATTGTCCTGTTCGGCTTTTTGATAAATAGAGAGACAAAGATATATAATTCGCTGGGCCTGGCGGCGTTGCTCATTCTGATTGTTCGCCCGCATTATCTCTTTGATGCGGGATTTCAACTCTCCTTTTTAAGCGTAATTTCCATCGTCTATTTGACGCCAAAGATAGAAAAACTCTTTCCTGCCCGCAATCGCTGTTTCCTTTATTTGATAAGGGCGTTTTCTGTATCTTTGGCGGCCTGGATAGGGATTGCTCCCCTTGTAGCTTTTCATTTCAATATTGTAACGCCTGTGGCAGTGCTGGCTAATTTAGTAGTCATACCCTTGCTTTTTCTGGTTGTAAGTGTGGGAATCTCCTTTTTAATTTTCGCTTATCTCTGGGCGCCTCTGGGTGTCATCTTTGCCCAAACAAGCTGGTTTTCTCTGCTTGGTTTAACTAAATTAACCGCGCTTATTTCTAAAATACCCCTGGGCTTCTTTCACTTACCCCGGCCCGGCATCTTCTTTTTCTGCGGATATTATGCGCTCATTTTCCTTCTCTTTAATTACGAGAGGTTGAAGATATCCGCAGGGAAGGCGGCGATAATCCTGGCTTTAGCGGCCAGCGTTTTAGCCTGGACGCCTTTATTTAAAACGCCCTCTGATAGATTAACGGTAACTTTTTTAGACGTCGGCCTGGGGGACGCCATATTTGTTGAGTTTCCCTATTCAGCCGGCGCGATGTTGATTGACGGCGGCCCGGCAGGCGAGAATGATGCCGGAAGATGGGCAATTTTGCCCTTTTTGTGGAATAAAGGTATAAACGAAATTGACGCTGTGCTGCTCACCCATCCCGACAACGACCATATAGGAGGCCTGGCCAGCGTGCTGAAAAATGTGAAGGTGAATTATGTCTTTGATAACGGGATGCCTAAGGAATCCACCAGTTACGATAATTATAAAACAGCAGTAACAGAAAAAGTGCCCCGTTATCGCGTAATAAAACAAGGAGAGGAGATTTCAGGTTTTCCGCAGGTAAAATTATTCGTGTTGCATCCCCCGGAGCCGTATCTGGCGGGCAGCGCAGCCGATACCAATAACAATTCCCTGGTCTTAAAATTAGCCTATAAAGATGTAAGCTTTCTCTTTTGCGCAGATATCCAGAGACAGGCAATTGAGCAGATTTTACCTTACAGCCCGATGTTGAAATCCACAGTAATAAAAGTCCCCCATCACGGCAGCGATGAAGGGGAAGAGGAGGATTATTTATTTCAGGCCGCTTCTGCGCAACTTGCGGTGATTAGCGTGGACAGGGATAGTCGCCTTGGGCTCCCTGCTCCGGAAGTTGTGGAAAGGCTTGAACAGCTGGGCGCGAAGGTCTATAAAACCGGCGATAGCGGCGCGGTGATTATCTCCACGGATGGCCAGGATGTGCAGGTGGAGACCTCAGATATTTTTCGATTGTGGAATTAGGCTTAGAGTTGTATAATACCGGTATGGAAAAAAGCATTAAATTATTGCGCCCATTAGTGATTTTTGACCTTGAGACAACCGGCACCTGGGTAGAAAAAGATAAGATTGTAGAAATCGGTATGGTCAAGTTGATGCCGGACGGCGCAAAGCAGGATTATGTAAAGCGCGTTAATCCCGGTATGCCCATTCCGGAGAATGTAACCCGGATTATCGATATTACCGATGCCGATGTTAAAGATGCGCCCCCTTTTAAGGATCTAGCAGAAGAAGTGTTGAGCTTTATGGGCGATTCTGATCTTGGAGGCTTCAATATCCAACGGTTTGATTTGCCCATATTTGAACGCGAGGTTATTGACGCGGGCTTAAGCTTTCATTGGAAGGACCGCGTTATTTATGATGCGCAAAAGATTTATCATCTGCACGAAAAAAGAAATTTAGCGGCAGCTTATCATCTATACTGCAATAAAGAGCTTCAGAATGTGCATTCAGCCTTGGGGGATGCGCAGGCGGCTCTCGAAATACTCGATGCCCAGGTTAAAAGATATGGAAGCGAAGAGCAGGGCATTGAATCCTTAAGAGATTTTGAATACGAAAGTTCAAGCGATTATTTTGATAAAGAACGGAAGTTTTGCTGGTGGAATGGGGAATTGTATCCTATGTTTGGCAAATACGCCAGGAAGAAACATTTAAAGAGTATACTGGAAGAAAATCGCGGCTATTTAGAGTGGATACTCACTAAAGACTTCAGCTCCGAAGTTAAAACTATGATAGAGAAGGCCTTAAAGGGTGAGTTCCCGCAAGCGCCAAAAAAGGGGCCGGAGTGATTTTATTCTTCTATTGAATTTGAAGCGATTATGGTGTATAATTGTTTCAGAATATGAAGCGATTGTAGAGGAGAATATATAGTATGAAGTATGTATGGCAATATAGCAATTGGCCGAATCTTACATGGCAAAGCGAAAAGTTGCTTGTTCTGTTAGGGCAGTCACGCTATTGTCAGGGGAGACTGTTAGCTAAAGTCCGTAAACTTGGCGTGTCTTTTAGCCGCCATGCGCAGGCCGAGATTATGATTGAAGAGGCAATCAAAACTTCTGAGATAGAGGGGCAGAAGTTATTGAGAGATTCCGTCAGGTCATCGGTTGCCCGGCACTTAGGGTTACCTGCTGCCGGATTGCCGTCGAGTAATCGTCATATAGATGGTCTCATAGATGTTCTTCTTGATGCAACAGCCAATTATAATAAACCGCTTTCCCCAAAAAGATTAAAATCCTGGCATGCGGCATTGTTTCCAACAGGATTTTCCGGTTTACATAATATTCGTGCAGGAAAATGGCGCGGGCCCCATCCTATGCAGGTTGTTTCCGGTCCAGTCGGCAGAGAAAAAGTTCATTTTCAGGCTCCTCCTATGGACAGGATAGATAAAGAAATGAATCATTTTTTTTCCTGGTGGGAGAAGAGTTTGCGT
>CAZPSS010000097.1:0-4853 GCA_964589565.1 uncultured Planctomycetia bacterium | reverse complement strand
TCAATATGTGCAGCATCCCAGCCATTTTGTATAGCCCCAAACTGATGCTCTACTAATTTCTTCATTTTCTTATCAGAATCTCTTCTGAAATAAGGGCGTAGGACTGCAAATATAGAAATGTAATCGAATTTTTCCACTCCCATGGCATCATATGAAATAAACGCATCTATTTCCTGCTCTAAACCAAAATCTTTAAATAGTTGCATTTGCCCTTTGATTGCGTTGCTGTCCGTATCGATAATACTGACACTAATTCCTAGTTTTGTCAGTACAACTGGCAAGTAGTCTTGCCCTCCCGGCCCCACAATAAGAAAACTCTTGCCTCTTTCCAGGCCCATCCCCGCAATTTTTTCCGCGAATTCCTGCTTTATACCCTCATTAAATATAACTTTCCCGCCAATGCTGTTGATTCCATCAATCACTGATTTAACTTCCTCTTGAGTGATAGGCTCCCCTTTGCCCGGATCCGGCGCAGGCTCGCGATCATCTTTGCTGTCGCCGCCCAAGCGCGCAAGGCCGCTTTGCTGGCGCAGCTTGGCGTATTCGGCAAGGACTTGGGCGGGAGAAGAGTCTATAATTTTAATAACTTCGTCTATCACCAGAATTATATCTTCCAAAGTCCCGTCTGCGATTTTCTTAATATTTTCATTTATGTACTGCTGGGTTATCTCTAACCATAATTTAAGTTTCTCCTCATTACCCTGGGCTTTACGCATTAATGCTATAATCTGATCCATCAATACAATAGGATCTATCTTGTGTTGTAAATATATTGCTGCTAATTGCTGAATTGATTTATATATTTCCGGATTATTTGTGAAAGACAGTTGTTCACGTACAAACCTAGATAGATACAGTCTTTCATCATCCATCTTTCTTTCTCTGATTTCTTGAGCAAACGTCTCTTTATATTCCATACCCATATCAGCAAAAATTTCTATCGCTGCTGATTTTGAAGATATATCTCCTGTAAAACAGTCGTTTACCAATCGTTTTATATATCTTAATAGTTCGTTCTTGCCCGATGCTGCTGGATTCTGTCTACTTTGTCCCTTTTCTCCCATCCCGCCCAGATTTGCCCGTTGCGTGCCGCCCAGACCTCCGTTTAAGTTCGGGTCATTTGGCCCACGACAGCCGGGAAGCTCGGAGATGTGGGGCTGTTTAATTTCAGTGGAAAGCGGCGTTCGGGCGAGCTCACCGAGGGTCTTAACCGTATCGCCGAACCTTAATATACACCGTAAAGCATCCAAACCACTGCTATCTTTAATTTCAAGTGACGGCAACAGGCCATATTGAACAAAGAAGCGGGCAATCTTAATAGCATAATCACGGAAATAGTTTAAATTTTCCTCAATTGTCTCGGGCTCTTCCATTAATGTCATCAGTATGACTTCTTCGCCTGTAAAGCCTTCAATAATACCCAAAGTATTCGCTACCGGATAAGCGATTTTTGCATGTCCTTCAGGCCCTTCTTCATCAGCCTTCTCTTCAAAAGTATCAACAATTCCTATAAACAAGATGCCATTTTCAATGGATATGTTAAAAACATAACCGCCTCTTTGCATAGCTGAAATCTGTTGTTCCATTTCAGCAGCAACAACTGGTTTTGCATTAAGAAACAGCCTATCCCCTAAGGCCTGCTTGATTCTATTAATCTTTTCTTTGATTTCGCTGTCGCTTAACATTGTATGCCAAGGTTGACTTTCTTTATCTAAGGCCTCAATCAGGCCAATAAAACTGCTTAAACTCTTTACCCGATTAGGCGTATCAGCCGGGATAAAAAGGCCGCAGAGTTTAAACAAACTGTCTATGTCTTTATCAGCTGGCGGAGAAAAAGAAAGCAGGTAATGCTTTAGTTCGGCTATTGTGTCTTTGTTCAGCAATTGCCTTTCCTTATGTTCCTCTGCCCATACTGCTATGGCCTTAATTAATAGATATGCCCTGTTTATCGCTTCTTCTATATTCTCACTAGCTCGTATTCTAATTGAGGCTTTTGCTTCCTCTATCAAACTAATTATGACTTGATGAAAATCAATCCCGCCGCATGTCGGGTGCAAGAATAGCTCACTGGGATATATATATTTATTTTTATAATACTCTTCAAAGCTACCGCAGTCTTGGCAAAACTGTTCTAAAATGCGTATGCCTTCCTGCGCTATTGCCTGGTTATCTAATTTATCTGCTTCTAAGAATACCTTAGTTTTCAGGGGATGGTCGCGCTTTAGGAAATCTATTATTCCATTTTGATATACCGGCGCTCTCAAGAAAAGCTGCTGCATCCAGTCATTCTCAATCAGTGACTTATTTAAGGCCGGCTGCCTGGCTTTGGGCATCTGGGCCGCGCCAAGAGTATTAGGGCCAAAAACATTTTCTGCTCCGGGCGCGATATTGTTGTCTGGCGCTTCTGCCGAGTTCGCCCTGGGCGCAGGTGAAGTATCGGTGTCGGGCGGGGCGATGTCGGCAGCCTGCGCGCTTTGCGCCACTGGCAATCTTATCGTGAAAGTCGTGCCTCTGCCCACTTCCGACTCCACTGCAATTGTGCCGTTATTTTTCTGGACTAATTCTCTGACAATTCCCAAGCCACGGCCGTGGCCTTCACCTTTTGTGGAGGGAATAGCCCCACCGCTGTTAAAGGCATCCACTTTATCTTGAGGCATACCGCTTCCGGTATCGCTAATCCTGATTTCAACAGCGCTTTCTACATTGCGAGTTTTTACTGTTATCGTACCCTCTTCTTTCGGCATAGCCTGGCAGGCGTTTCTGAACAGGTTAATGAAAACTCTAAATAAGTCACCTTCGTTTGTTTTAATCAAAGATTCCCCTTGGGCATAATCTCTATTGATTTTAACCTTCGCAAAAGTAGCTACTTCCGCTACCAAAGCAGCGTCTAGCAACTCCTTTGAGTCAACCTCTTTTTCTTCTTGAGTAAACAGAGTGCTTGATAGAATTAAAGATATGGCCATAACTCCATATTTAAAGGACCAGGCATCTTCAGCTATTTCTGGTTCTGAAAGATGATGCACTTCCCTTTTTATTCTTGCAAGCTCTGGCTGTAATAAAGCGCTTCTCTCGGGAGTGAGTATTTCTATCAATTCTTTAGCCGCCTTTACATAAGCAGATACATTTAGCCCTAAGTTGTCCTCGTTGTCGCGTATTGCGTAAGAAGCACGCTCTAATTGTTGCGTAGGTTCTATCCATTGTCTGCAAAGCGCTTTAATTCTATCGTCTGCTGTGTGTTTTTTAATAACGCCTGCCTTAACAGTTATTATATTTAATATATCCATCATGTCGTGGTGTATGCCCCTTATTTTTTTTGCCATATCGTCCTGGCTTCGCGGTTCTGTTTCCTTTGTTTCTTCAGCCTGCGATAGCTGTCGGGCAGGTTTGTCATTACCGCTAATTCCTCCTGCCACCACCCCGGCCATTGCCAGATACCCCGCTGAACCGCCCCAAAACACTTGGGCCAAGTAGGCAGCATTGTGGCTGAAGATAAAATGAATAAACAGGCCAATTGCCCCAATGATAATTACTTGACTTGTGGCAGAAAATGTTATATTATTCAGCTGTAAACTATGGAGGTTTTTAAGATGACTAATTACACGCGCTATATCTCGGTTGACCCGCTGGTCTGTCACGGACAGGTCTGCTTTAAAGGCACGCGCATAATGGTTTATCTGGTGCTGGAAATGCTTGAGGCTGGCGAGACGCCTGAAGAAATTATTAAGAATGCCTACCCGCAACTGACCAAGAGGCACATCCAAGCTGCCCTGCATTATGCTGCGGAAGTAATCAAGACCGGGGAATTCATTCCCTTTGCTCAACCCGCCTAAGATGCGGCTTCTTATTGATGAAAATGTGCGTAAAGAAGTAACGGGCTTTTTAAAGTCTGGTGGCCACGATATATTAGAAGTTACTCCGGGTTTAGAGGATAAAGCAATAGCCCAAATCGCCAAAGAGGCCAAGAGGATAATATTAACCCACGACCAGCATTTTGCAGATATACTGATATATCCACCGGAAGAATATTCGGGCATTATCCGCATCAAAATCCATCCACCCAATCCTACGGCAATCATAAATTCCTTAAAAGACCTTTTCTCCAAAATAACACCGGATAAATTAGACAAGAAATTAGTCATTTTAGAAAATGCTGGTTTTCGTATCAGATAAGCGGCTGTGAAAATGCCTGCCAACAACAAGCCAATGCCGATAACCCCCCCATAACCACCACCCTGTCCGCCAAAATCAAACCCACCCAACCCCGCGGCAAGACAATCCTGGGAGCTGGTAAGCACCCCTAATAATGGTACGCCAAATAATCCAGCGCACTGCACCCCATCCGGTAGGTTGCCATTTGCGCTGATGTTCGCTGCCCAGGCCTGTAAGGCGCGCACAATATGCGGGACAAAGAAAAAGATAAATAGACCTAAGGCCGCTACCACAGCCAAAGTTGCTACCCGAGCTTTGGCCGCTATTAAATTATTTTCCTTGACTAGGTTTTGAGAATTAGGTAATATACTGTTCGGAGGTAAACCTAAAATGGACTCTGATAAGTTACTAAAACGTATTGCTGTTGACCCAAAAGTACAGCATGGAAAACCTTGTATCGCTGGAACTCGCACACCGGTGTATGTAGTGCTAGAAGCAATTGCTACAGGTATGAGGCCCGAAGAAGTTAAAGCTGAATATCCGCCTTTAACTGACGAGGACATCAGGGCTTGTATACTATTCGCGGCGCTGCTTACCAAGGAAGAAGAAGTTCCTCTGGCAATCTCACAATCTCTATGAAACTGCTTTTGGATGCGGACATTCCCCATTCCTTTCTGAATAAGCTCAAAGAGGCAGGTTTTGAT